>JAMORD010000053.1 GCA_027063755.1 bacterium
CCATAAGAACAACAGCAGAAACATGTAAACCTCTTTGGCCATACCATAACACAAGCATAAATAAAAACCACAGCGCAAACAAAGAAGATGTACTAATATCAGGCTCAAGAAGAATGAGTACATATGTTAGCCCAAATAATAATGTCATATAAAGAAACTTTTTACCAGTTATTAGAGTTTCAATATATATGACAATACCTACATATATAAGAAGAGTTGTAAATGCCAAGGCCAATCCCATAACACTACGAAGGAAGAGTGAGACAATAAAAATACCCACGGTAATCAAAGAAAATATCTTTTCAGATATGGGGACATCCACACATTTTTTCTCTTCCTCACAGATTCCCCATATTTCTTCTATTGCAAATGATACAAATATTAACACCACAAGTTTGGCAATATCAGATATCTGGAAACCAAACAACCATCGCTTGGCACCGTAGATAGACGGAGCTAGTGGTGTAAGAAGGATCGCGAGCATGGCAATCGTTATGAGCATAAGTAATGTTTTGGCCGGTCTTACCACAATCTGAAAGAAATCTTTAAGCACATGTGTCGGAACAATAAATATAACAGTAGCAGTTAAAATAGATGCCAGAAGTCCATAAAGTCCACGAAGCCAAAAATGGGGTTGATATATAACAAGGGCTCCTGGATCAAGCGTATATGCAATATAGGCAATAAGTTGGGAGAACATTATCATAACAAGCAAGGCAACAAACAGCTGTAGTTTTATCGGTATGCCCTTGTTTGGCCCATTCTTTTTAGTCATACTCCTTCGCCAGCCTGTTTACAATTTCTACAAAGGTATCACCTCTGTGTTTATAGTTGTTAAACATATCAAAGCTGGCACAAGCTGGAGATAATAGGATAATATCGCCAGGTTGGGATTTGCTCCACAATAATCTGACAGCATCTTCCAATGTGGCAACATGCTCATAGTGTTTATATCCAACCTTGTCTAAGCTGTTTTTAATGTCGGGAGACGTATCACCAATAAGTGCAACATATTTTACTCCCAAACGCTTTATTTCCTCGGCAAGCTTATCGTATGATGTATCTTTACGACTACCCCCAAGAATTAGAAGAAGTTTACTACCCTCAAATCCCTTTATTGCCGCAATGGTAGATGCAACATTGGTAGCCTTAGAATCATTTATAAATATCACACCACCTATAGTGGCAACTTCTTCCATTCTATGTCTGGCAAAGACAAAATCATCAAGGACATCAGATGTTATTTCCCTTAGTTTATCTTCATAACCTAAGGCAATCAGGGCACCAAGAGCCCCAAGCAAGTCTTCAAGATACGGAGGGTACAAAAACCTCGTATTCCCTGTTAAGTCCCAGAGCAAATTATCTCTAACATATATTTTCTGCTCACGGGCCACGATATCGGCATCTTTACCAGAAGGAGAAAACATAACAACAGAAGAACTAACCATAGTCTTTCCTTTGTTTGCCCACTCATCATCGCCATTAAATATGGCAAAGTCATCGCTATTTTGATTGAGAAACATTCTCATTTTAGCCAAAAAATATCCTTGCATATCACCATGTCTATTTAAGTGGTCGGGGGTTAAATTGAGAAATACCCCAATATGTGGTTTAAACGTAGGTGCATATTCAAGTTGGAACGAGCTAACTTCTACAACGGGAATACCTTCAAATTCTACAGCGTCAAGCACAGGAACACCAATGTTACCAAATGTCTGTGAGTTTTCACCCAACTTGCGAAGTAAGTGGTCAATCAGCATTGTAGTTGTTGTCTTACCATTAGTCCCTGTGATGGCTATCCAGTCATTTTTGCCTCTATCAATATAGGCAATCTCTATATCACCAATAGTAGGAATACTTTTATTTACAAAGTGAGAAACAACAGGATGAGTAGGAGCAAATCCAGGCGATACGGCCAACATATCTATATCTGCTTCTGTTAGCTGAAAAACGGCGTCTTTATTTTCCCAAATGGAACTATCAGGGTAAGAAAAACCCAGTTTGTCATCGTATATGTACACAATAGCCCTTTTACGCCTAAGATATGAAATCATTGACTTACCTGTTATACCATAACCTAATACAAGAATCCTTTTATTTTGCCAATACATATGCTATCACCGTCGCAATCATACCACCTAACGTTTGAAAAAATGCAAAGCGAAATACTATCTGCGGTTCACTCCAACCGAGCTTCTGAAAATGATGATGAATAGGCGACATGAGAAATACCCTTTTACCTGTTCTCTTGAAGTGAACAACCTGTATAATAACTGACAGCGTCTCTACGACAAAGACAATCCCAATTAATATGAGATATAGTTCCATCTTACTCCTCAAAAATATAGTAGCAAGAATACCACCAATAGTAAAAGCCCCCGTATCTCCCATAAAAATATCCGCTGGATGTGCATTAAACCACAAAAATCCAATGAGAAAACCTATAAGCATAAAAAATACGGCACCATATCCCGGCAAGAGAAGCATGGAAAATAATACAGAAACTATAGATGTCATGGCAAGCAAACTATCAATACCATCTGTCATGTTTGTAGCATTGACAACAGCCATAAATACAATAACGACCCATGCCACCTCCCATACAGAAGAAAACCGTCCCCATAGATAAGCTCCCAAAATTCCTATAAGAATCTGAAAGACAATTTTTTCCCGAGCTCTTAAAGGCCTATTAATTCCCTTTACCCCTAGCTTCATCACATCGTCAACAGCTCCAACAATACCTATAAGCACCGCAGGAAGCATATACCATGTACCAGCCCAAAACATAAATACTATAAGGAGTATCAAAAGTGGAATTCCCCCCAAAGGAGGAACTTTTCTTTTCTTTTCTTCATAAAAATCGCGACTGTTTTTTTGCCACAGTCGCTTTTCACTGGCAAGCTCTACTATAAGACCACATCCTCCCAAGCCTGCAAGCAAACCGGGGAGAAGCCATTTACTCATTTCAAGCGGGTTCATCTTCCACCAGCCCCACTACTTTTAATAACCTTTCAAGATGTATACTTCGTGAGCCTTTAAATGCCACAATAGAATATCGCTCCATCATTGCATCCACCCCGTCAACAATATCATCAACACTTTCATACAACTCTACATCTCTAAAACCACCGTTTACCAGTTTATCATATGTAGCTCTAACCTCATTGCCTACAAGAACAATCTTAGCCGGTGATAAAGAAGAAAGAAGTTCTGCCAGTTCTTCATGATATTTACGAGAATGTCTTCCCAACTCTTTCATATCGCCGATAAACACAAGTAATGAATCTTTATCCTTTACAAGTTTATCTAAGGTATGTATAAAATATTTCATACTTGCAGGTGAAGCATTATAAGCATCAAATACAATTTTTTTATCACCAACATCGTATACCTGCATCCGGCCCCATACAGGAGAAAACTCTTCAAGTCGTGCTGCTATATATGACAATGTCATATCATATATAAAGCCCACTGCTACAGCAGCCATAACATCAAATACGTAGTGTACACCGTGAAGTGGTATGTGGACTTTCTTACTTTCACCAAAGGCATTTATGGTAAATGTTGTTCCACTCCAATCCACGGTAATACTACGAGCCGATATATCCACATGTCCTTTTCTACCAAACGTAATAATTTGATCAGAATGCACATAGGTATAATCTTTAACATCTTTATACAAAGACCCTGGGATAATAACCCAACCATTGGTTCGCACATGCCTCAGGGCCTTAAGATTTTCTTTTTTCACTGTAGATAAACTGCCAAGATATTCCAAATGCTCGGCGGCAATCGCAGTGATAACAAGTATCTTAGGTTTGACAATACTCGCAAGAATATCTACATCGCCTACTTCATGAAGAGCAAGTTCAAAAACAGACATAGGAATACCCAGAGGCATATTGATAATTTCCGAAGGCACAGAAATAAGAGTATTGAAATTACCCGGCGTTCTATAAAGGGTATAAATCCCCGATAATATATGCGAGATTAATTCCTTGGTTGTTGTTTTACCAACACTGCCAACAACAGCAATGGTATCACTATCCCCTTCCATTTGCATACGGGCACTGGCAAGCTCCCATAGGGCTTTTAAGGTATCTCTTACTCCAATAAGAGGTTGAGCGTGATAGTACCTAAAGAAATACTCTTCACCTACAAGCGCCGCAATAGCTCCTTTCTTCAAGGCCTCCTCAACATATAAGTGACCATCTGTGTGCTCTCCCTTCAGGGCTACAAAGAGATCTCCCTCTTTAACCATACGACTATCAAAGCGTATTCTCTTGTATACACTGTAGGGAGATATATTTCCTAAATGGCCTCCTGTTATACTGACAACCCGCCCTATGGTTCTAAATCGCCACACGATATGCCCATCTCCTTTAAGACATTGAGATCAGAAAAGTCTAAATTAACACCTTCTTTAGTTATATAAGCCTTCTCATCACCGCGTCCTGCAAGAACAAGAACATCGCCCGCTCCGCTCCTTTTCCAAGCTTCCTCTACCGCTTTCCTTCTTCCTCCTACATATAGGACTTTGTGAGAGTGCCCTCTGGCAACACCGCTATATACATCCATGCATATCGTTTCCTCATCCTCCCCCTTGGGATTGTGGGGAGATATAAAAAGTGCATCAGCCATTCTGCTGGCAATAGCCCCTATTTTCCATCTTTTAACACGATCACCACTACCTACAGCGCCAACAACAATTAATATTCTCCTACCTGGATACAAATGCTTTACATCTTCTATAAGACCTTGTACGGCTCTTGGTGTATGAGCATAATCTACAATGACCGTACGGCCCTCACATTGGTAAGTGGCAAATCTACCAGAAGGTTTAGGCAAAGAAGACAGTACACCTGCATCTATACCAAAACCAAGTTGATGGGCTAACCCCAAAACCCCGGTAAGATTGTATATAAAAAATGAAGGCATTGCAGGTATTTGCGCTTTGAGCACAAAATCCTTTAAAAGCCACTCTACATATATCTTGCCATTATGTCTACGCCAGCGCCACACTGTGTAGTCAGCATCTGGAACCATGCCATATGTAATAGACTTATTGCCCGACATTCTAAATAATCTTCGTCCCCAGTGATTTTGCAAACCGATAATACGTCTTTCCTCGGGAACGGTAAACATGAAACTGTATTTGATCTGAAAATACCCTTCAAGCACAGGATGAGCATCCTGATGTTCTGGCTCAAGGTTGGTAAACAAAGTCCACTGAAAAGGCACATAGGCCACACGGCCTGTCATAATACCATGTGAAGACACCTCTATGTAAATACGCTTAACGCCCTTATCTTGTAATGTCCATATGCTTTCCCATAAAACATCTGGAAATGGTGTGGTATTACCAAGTGATTCTTTTAAAACCTTACCCTTGGCCCACAAGCCTGTAGTTCCTATAGAACCTCCATCGGGATCAATATAGTGAGACCAAAATGTCGTAGATGATTTTCCATTTGTTCCTGTTACACCAATGAAAGTTATATCGGAAACATCTCTAATACGGCTAAGGACATATGCAGAAAATACTACAGGGTCTTTGGTCTCTATCCAAAAATGGGTATCTAATGGATAATCATCAGGTGGAGCTTGATAAGATATAACACCTACAGCCCCATTTTTAAGAGCTTGTTTCCAAAAACGAACACCATCAACATGGGTGCCTTTCATAGCAGTGAAAATATAACCAGGCTTTATACGGCGAGAATCAAATCTAACACCAACAATGGTCTGATCGTGTTTACCCCAAATTTTATGTATTGGTGCTCCTTCAACAAGATACTCTAATTGTCTGTTCACTACCTCTCCACCTTAACAGCAACAGGATGGTAAGAATTACCTATATCATAGATATTAATACTTTCAGAATATTGTTTCATTCGCGAAATTTCTTCCACTACTGAGCTGTTGCCTATTCCTTCTGCTTTAACAGCATGAAATGCCATAAGATATGAAGATAAAGTCACAATAAGAACAACACCTACAGCAAGTAAAATAGCCATAATAAAGAGCCTTATAACGGCTAAAAGACTTTTTAGGTGCTCTTTTCTTTCGCCTGTCTGAGTTTCACGGCTTTCTTTCTCTACAACAACGAGCGAAGAACCTCTTTTTAACGGTTTAATTTCTGGTAGTTCCTCATATTCAAACTGAAATTTTCTCGCCGTCCCTGGCCCTGCCAACCCCGCTCACCTCTTTTCAAATATTCTCATTATGGCACTCCGTGCCTTCCTGTTTGCCTGAATTTCACTCCACTTCGGTCTAATACCATGCTTTTTCACAACTCTACCTAATCCCTGATGTTTAAGCTCAGAAAATATATTTTTCACCAGTTTATCTTCAAGGGAGTGATACGTAATAACTCCAATCCGCCCTCCACTACTGAGTACATCAACAGCGCCCCTTATACCCTTTTCAATATTGTCAAACTCCTTGTTGACATATATACGCAACGCCTGAAACACCCTTGTAGCCGGGTGTTTTTTACCACTATGGGGAACAACACCTGCCACAATCTCTGCAAGTTCCAGTGTAGTTTCTATTGGCTTCCCACTGCGATAGCGAATGATGGCATCTGCTACCTCTTCAGCATAAGGCTCTTCGCCATATATCCGAAAAATATTGGCAAGTTTTTCTCTACCGTAGGTATTTACAACATCATATGCTGAAACAGGAGAAATATCTTTAGAAAATCTCATATCTAGGGGGCCTTCACGCATAAATGAAAAACCACGAGAGCCTTCATAAACTTGATGTGTAGAAACCCCCAAATCAAGCAGCACACCATCTACAGAAGAAAGATTCAGATTTCTGACAATATGAGGAATTTCTGTGTAAGAAGAGTGGATAATTTCTACCCTCGGCTCCCCTGTAAACTGCTTTTTCAAAAATGCAATGGCATCTTCGTCAACATCAAGCATTATCAAGAGGCCATCTGGTGCAAGTTTATGCAATATATAACGAGAATGGCCACCACTTCCCGCCGTACCATCAATATACACACCAGATGGCCTTTTTATCAAATACTCTACAACCTCATTTGCAAGTACTGGAACATGCTCTGTATACACCATCCTATAACTATTGTAGAACCCATGGCATGGTGTATACAACTATACATATATATGCAACAAAAGTTTACACAAGTGTCACTTAATATTTACGCCTTCTCAACTACCCCCACTTTCACGACAGGTATTTTAGAATCTACATTCTCTATGCAACGATTATCATTGCAAACAACAATTATCTTAGAATGTGCAGGAGCAGCAGAAATCTTGTCAATATGAAGTGTATAGCCATATTCAGAAAATGTCCTTTGATAACCTTGTAAGCTCTCCATATGCGACGGTGCCATAATAAAACATCCACAACTGTGAAGTTTTCTTATAACATTCCAAATAACCCGCTCATATGCAGATGAAAATCTATCCCATCCAATAACATAGACATCACCCTCATGAGGTTTTACAATCTCTGCAAGTTTTACCTTTCCAACAAGACCTATCACCATTGTGGGGGGAATAGGTTTGCCACCAGTTGTGTTATACAGAGAAGCATTGCCCGATACAACAGGCACACCGGCAAACTCGCATGCATCTTTGAGACCATGCATCATAGCAGATAGTCCTTCAGGATTTTCATCGGGATCTCCGTAGTTAATGCAGTCGGTAATACCCAAGGGTTCAGCACCAACGGCAAGCGTCTTTCTAACAGCCTCCAGTGTAGCAATATATGTTCCCCAATATGCATCTTGATAACCGAGATCGCCTCTACTGTGGGTAACAACACTATAACCATATTCGCTACCTTTAATTCTCATAATAGCAGGGCCAAATCCCGGCGGAAGCACTGTATCAGTGCCTACCATATAATCGTATTGAAAGTAAACATTAGAAGGCTCTACCTTTTCAAATGGAATATGCTTAAACTCTGGTATCTCTCCGGGAGTATACGGATACACATCTTCAAGTGGAGGATTGGTGATAACAGAAATAGGCACTTCCATAATAACTTCATCTTTATACACAGCCCTATAAACCGGCTCCTGTATAATCTCGCCCAGTACAGCTGTCTCAAGAAGATAATAACGGGCTATCTCCATTATCCGCTCTGCCTTTTCAGGTGATGTCAACACTGCCATACGCTCCTGAGACTCACTGATAAGAATCTCCCAAGGTTCCATGTCAGACTCTCTAAGGGGAACTCTATCAAGATAGACAACAGCCCCCAACCAACCAGCAGATGCCAGTTCAGATGTGGCAGATAGCACACCACCGGCACCAAGGTCTTGGGCCCCCTCAATGAGCCCCTCCTCTTTCATCTTGAGAAAAGCCTCTATGAGCTGTTTCTCCATAAAAGGATCGCCTACTTGTATAGATAACTTTGTGGCCTTTTCACCCTCTAAATCTTCAGATGCAAATGACGCCCCGTGTATTCCATCTCTACCGGTAGCACCGCCAAACAAGACGATAACCTGTCCCGTATAAGAGGCCTTAGATGGTATAACCTTGTCCCTCTCAACTATACCAACGGCCATGGCATTGACAAGGGGATTATGTTTATAAAACTCAGATATACGAAGTTCGCCACCAACAGTGGGTACACCAATAGAATTGCCATAGTCGGAGATGCCTCGGATAATTCCCTCTGTTACATCTCCCATATGTAAAGAATCAAGAGAGGCATGAGGTCTTGCCCCCATGGCAAGAATATCCCTAATAATGCCACCAACACCAGTGGCAGCACCATTGTATGGTTCAACAGCGCTGGGGTGATTATGGCTCTCTATCTTAAATACCACCGCCCACTTATCGTCTATGGGCAACACACCGGCATTTCCCTGGATGGCATTCTCAGCTTTGGGAAGCATCTTTATGTATTTCTTTGTATGGCTGTAACCACAATGCTCACTCCACATAACGGTAAATGCCTCTATCTCTACAGGGGTTGGCTCCCTACCAAGCCTCTTTTTCAACTCATCGTAGTATTTAAACGACACGATTACCACCCCTTATCCAGTCAAGAATAGAAAGGAACACATTTTTACCATAGTCCCACCCCAGAAGCTTCTCCATGGCACGCTCGGGATGTGGCATAAGGCCAAATATGTTTTTACCCTCCGACAGTATGCCTGCTATTTTCTCATCTGAGCCATTGACATCTTCTACATATCTCAGCGCCACATTGGGATCTCCTACCTTCACATACCTCCCAAAGGCATGGGCTATAGGAAGCTTAATCTTTCCTCCCTGCTTGAAGCGAGATAGGAAAGGATTATCTGTATCTGTTATCTCCAGATCTACCCATTTGCAGATAAAAGTGCCACTGGTATTTTCAAGAAGTCCACCGGGTAAAAGTCCCATCTCCATAAGAACCTGAAAGCCGTTACATATACCAAGCACTAATCCACCTCTTTCCGCATATACTCTAACACTCTTAGAAACAGGCTCCCTTGCCGCAACAGCTCCAGCCCTGAGGTAATCACCATATGAAAAACCTCCTGGAAGCACAACAAGGTCGTATCCCTTAACATCACCATGCCAATCTACATATTCAGGGGTAAAACCGGCAAGCTCTAATGCATAGTAGGTATCCCTATCACAGTTTGTTCCTGGATATACAACAACGGCAGCCTTGGGGTTCATATCATCCTCACCTCATACTGCTCCACAACAGGATTAACAAGCAGCTCTTCACATGCCTTTCTTACAATAGCCTCTGCCTCTTCTGGAGAATCTGCTTCAACCTCAATATTGACCGATTTACCTATGCGAAGAGAAGTAACAGGCAGGTTATATTCCCCTACAAGAACCTTTCTTATGGTCTCACCACGGGGATCTCTAACATTCCCTTTATACTGGATATCTATCATAAAGTGATATGTTTGCGGCACTGCTCAAGCACCTCCTTATACTTGGCCATGGGATCGCCAATATTTCTTCTGTATACATCCTTGTCAAATATCTCACCACTACGACGAAGTCTTAAAGTATCTGGGGAAATCTCGTCACCTAAGAGTATTTTTCCATCTTCCGTATTACCAAACTCAAACTTCATATCCCATAGGTCATATCCCATTTCTTTGAATATATCCCTAAGGGCAAGAGCTATCACTTTAGCCTGCCTTTCCATCTCTTCTGCTTCATCAAGTGATGCAATACCGAGAATAGGTAAATGCTTTTTACATACCATAGGATCATGTCTCTCATCGTCTTTGATAAAAAACTCAACAAGAGGCTCGGCAAACTCCTCGCCTTCTATACCGCCATACCTTCTAATAAAAGAGCCTGCTTTTTTAAACCTAACAACAACCTCAAGGGGATACATCTTTAAGGGGATAGCCTTAATAACATTGGGAGCGATAAACTCCACAAACTGATTATCTATACCCCTATCTTTCAAAGCATTCATCAACCTTGCAGTAATCTCTGCACACATAGAACCCTTTCCAGACATTACATCGTGCTTTTCGCCATCACCAGCAGTAATATCATCTTTAAAATGCAGATACGCATATCCGTCTTTTATCTCTACAATCTTTGTCTTTCCCTCATATGCCATCACAGGTTCACCTCCGCATTAAGTACTTTTTCTCTCTGAGATTGTCTATACTTCCTTAGTTTCTCTTCAAGCTCAGGATACTTCAGTGCCA
>JAMORD010000054.1 GCA_027063755.1 bacterium
ATCTAGTGTATTAACACCCAATGATTTTAATGCCTTCAATATATTTGAGGATACCCAGGGATATGGTCTGCCACTATCTACAAGTACGCTGGCCTCAGGTGAAGACAAAATAATACTATCCCCTTCTCCTACACTTACATACACACTCCGATAAGGGAACACATACATTAGTGTCATATGGAAAACCACAACCAGAGCAATAATACCTCCACCGGTAAATTTTAAATACTTCCTACCCGTTCTTATGAAAATAAGTCCTAAAAACCCCAATGCCACATAAGATGGCACATATATATCTATGGGAAACGGCAAATATGGAAGACTAGTGGTCCAGGACAAGATTCTATCAATAACAAGACCTAATACCCCTAAAGGCACCAACAACCATATAAGAGAAAGCCCCATAAAGCTGGTAAATAGCACACTAAACAGGGGAAAAGCCAGCGTGAATATAGATATCTCTGAAAAATACCAGGCAGAAAGTCCCCATATAGTCCAAAGCATTACATCATAACGCTTGGTCTGAAAACTGTAAATAATGCCAAGGGAAATAAGCAATGACAAAATATAAGATACAGAAAGCACATATGCCGGCATAAATATTGCCACTACAAGTGTAGTAATAATGGCAAGAGACCAAATATCTACCTGTTTTTCACCGGTAAATTTTACAACCATTAAAATGGTAAAAAAGACTATAGCACGAACAACAGACGGTGCAAATCCAACCATAAAACCATACAAAAACACGGCTATCCAAAGCCCCCAAATAGGTACTCCTAAAGCATAAAGTAAAGCTCCAGTAGCATCAATATGGGTACCCGATACGGCAAAGAGATGTGCCATACCATACGACGCAAATTTCTCACGAATATCAAATGGCACTTTAAACCCACCAAGCATGCCAAAGAATACCTTTGATGATGTGGCTGACATTTGCAAAGATGCCGTTTCCATACGGTCTTCCCAGAAAGCATGCCTCACATCACTGTATAAGCGGGTTGCAGTTTTTATAAAAACCACATTGGTAGCCGTTAAAAGAACATCACCAGGAAAATACTCTTCTGACACATAAACAACATGAAAAGGATTATTCAGTTGCGCCGCTTTAGAACCCCCAAGCACAATGTAAATATTATTAGGATACAGTGAGGAAACCAGTATACGAAAGAGTAAGATAAATATGAGGAGTGTATAAAGTGCTAATCTACTCGCAATAACCCTTTCTCTATGGCACTTGAATAAATGGTTTAATTTTTTCAAGCGTCTTTTCTCCTATGCCTTGTACCTTTAGCAGATCTTCATATGTAGTAAATGGCCCATTTTGTTCTCTATATTCAACTATACGCCTTGCCAGTACTGGACCTATACCGGGAATCCCCTCAAGCTCCGATAAAGATGCCATATTGACATTAATAAGCGTATTATTCCCACCAGTAGTTCTTACCGTATCTTTATATACCCTTGGTGGCACATACACCTTCATACCATCTACCAGTTTCATAGCAAGATTGACGGCAATCATATCTGCAGAAGCTGTAAAACCACCAGCCGCCTCCACTGCTTGCTGAAGTCTACTTCCTTCAGGTAATAAATAAACACCAGGATGCACAACTTCACCAACAACATAAACGGCTATCTGGCCATTAGTATGAGAAGATATGTTGTTTTCCGAAGAGGTCAGGGAAGACAGGGCACATGACACAGATGCCTTTCTATACCCCATATGGTAACCGGTAAGAAATAACAAGGT
>JAMORD010000055.1 GCA_027063755.1 bacterium
TTTACAGAGCGTGGGGCTTTTGTGCCGGTAATGCATCCAGTAGCTGGCTATGCCAAAGAGGAGATATTTGATCACCTTGCACGCTTTGGTATGCGAAAAGCTGTAGAAAAGTCTGCTCCCGGTTGTGAGTTTGTGCCGCCCAAAGTTGTTTCTAAGCCCCGTATTAGCGTTCATGATCTTAGAAAGCTGAAATTTCCCAAGGATTATAAAGTAGAAAAGATAGATGCCCAGAAACTTTGGCAGTTTTAGGGAGGGGTATATATGTTTGATACATCGTGGACGATATATCAGATGTTTCCGAGATATTACGGCAGTTTTAGGGCTATGACCGAAGACCTTGAGAGGCTAAAAAATCTTGGGGTTGATGTGCTCTATCTCATGCCATTTCACCCCACAGGAGAAGAAGACAGAAAAGGTGCATATGGTTCTCCGTATGCTATAAAAGATTATTTTTCCATTGATTCTATGCTTGGCACGGAAAGGGATCTTGCCGTGTTTATATCAGAGGCCCATGCTATGGGATTTCGGGTACTTTACGATGCCGTGCTTCACCATACGGCAACAGATAGCAATATAGTTAAGGACCATCCAGAGTGGATTTTAAAAGATGAAGACGGTAACTTTACCAGACAGATAGATGATTGGTGGGATGTCTACGATTATGACTTTGATGTGGGCGATGTATGGTATTATCTTGCCGATGTTCTTGCTTACTGGAAAAACTTTGGCTTTGATGGTTTTAGGGCCGATGTGGCTGGTCTTATACGTCCAGATTTCTGGACATTTGTCAAAGACCAGGTAGACCCCGAAGGAAATCTCATATGGTTTTCCGAGTCTCCACAATATGAACTGTGTCAGGTATTTGATGCCATATACAACTATGAGCTTTATAAGACCATGTATGCCATATGGACAGGCACAGGAACATACGACAAGATGTATGAAAAGGTATGGATGATGAATGACATCTATTCAGAAAAGTGTGTGCTTGTCAATTTCCTTGAAAATCACGATTGGCCCCGTGCTGCGGCCATGATAAAGGAGCCAGAGAGACTTCTTCACTGGACAGTGTTTATGTACTTTCTTCCCGGGGTGCCTATGATTTCCCAGGGACAAGAGTATGGAGAGACTGAGAAGATGGATATCTTTTCTTCGTATGGCACATGGACAACGAAGGATAGAGATATGACATGGTTTAACCTCTTTAAGGGGTTAAATAGACTGCGTCATAGCCTTGGTGTATGGCAGGAAGGAGATGCTGTTCCTCTAAGGGTTGATGCCCCCGATGGTATATTTGCACTGCTTCGTTATACCGATGAGGAATATCTACTTGGTATTTTTAACCTCTCGGGTGTATCGGTAGATGGTGTGAGGGTGGAGATGGGTACCCAGTGGGATAGTGGTGTTCAGAAGGCTAGAGATATTCTATCTGGTAAGGATGTTGAAATCAAAGGTTTAGGCGATGGCTACGCTTACATTTCTATAGATACTCCGAAACTCTTATATTTACCTAAGCTGTAAGAAGGTGATTGTATGGCTATTAGGGATGTTGTTGTTGTCGGTGCAGGTCTATCGGGACTGATGGCCGTATATAGGTTGAAAGCCTTGGGTATCCCTACAATATGGGTTGTTGGTGGTGGTATAGACCGTTCCAACAGTGTGCTTGCTCAGGGTGGAATAGCCGCTGCGCTTTCTCCCGAAGATAGTGTGGATGTTCACCTGAAAGATACTGTTATTGCCGGTGATGGCCTTGTTGAAGAAGATGTGGCCCGAGGAATTATTTCTGAGGGAGCACAGATTGTTTCACATCTTGTTCATCTTGGTGTGCCGTTTGATAAAAATCCCGATGGTACCCTTAATATGACAAGGGAAGGAGCCCACTCTCGTAGGCGTATTCTCCATATCAAAGATGAGACAGGTAAGGGTATGATGCACTATCTTTTCAAGTTTGTCTCAGGAGTGGAGAAAGTAGAGGGTAGGCTTGTTGACCTTCTTGTAAAAGATGGAGAGGCATACGGTATTAGGGTGAAGACAAACGGCCACACAGAAGATATATATGCATCTGCTGTGATACTGGCAACGGGTGGGTATACGGGCATGTATATTCACTCAACAGGTAATGCCGACCAAGATGGGGTGGGTATAGCTCTTGCATCCTATTATGGTGCTGTGTTGAGGGATTCAGAATTTATACAATTTCACCCTACTGTGTTTTTTGGTGGGGGCAAGGCATTTCTTATTACAGAGGCCGTGAGGGGTGAAGGTGCTATTCTACTTGACAGTAAAGGAGAAAGATTTATGGTAGACGAACATCCCATGGCAGAGCTTGCACCCAGAGATGTGGTTGCCCGTGCTATACACCGTCGTGGTGGAGCCTACCTTGATTTTAGTCCTATTCAGAAAAAAGGTATAGACATAGAAGAGAGATTTCCGCATATTGTTGATGTTCTTCGTAAAGAAGGGATAGACCCCCTAAAGGAGCTTGTGCCAGTGTATCCAGCTGCCCATTACTATATTGGTGGCATAAAGGTAGACTGGTGGGGCCAAAGTGACATAAAGAGACTTATGGTGATAGGTGAAGCTGCATCAACGGGTCTTCACGGTGCAAACAGATTGGCATCTAACTCACTGCTTGAGTGTGTGGTTATGGGCTATCGCTCAACATTTAGGGCTTGGTGGTACGCTACACAAGAGCCCCACAACGAAAGACCTCGGTTTGATATGAAAGAATATAAAAATATATCTCCAGATGGACATCTTAAGGGCCAGATGAGCCGTCACGGTGGTATTATACGCAACGGTTATGGATTGAGAAAAGTTGCCCGGAAACTGCTATCACATATGGAAAATGGTAATTTGCCTTTTGGTTCCCAGCGTTGGGCCCAGATTATGCTATCGGGGGCCACTATATGCAGTGGGTGGTGGCGAACAGAAAGCAGAGGTGCCCACTACCGTGAAGATTATCCAGAAAAGTGGAAGGAAAAAAAGCATAGCCATATTACGCTAAAGGAAATAAAGCAGTGTCTTGAAAGGATAGGAGGAGTGTAGTATGTTTAGCCCTGTGTATGTAAGAGAAAGTGTAAAAAGATTTTTATCTGAAGATTTGCACTTTGGCGATATCTCTATTCCCTATGTATCACAGATGAAAACACCTGTTCGTGGTGAGTTTATAGCCAAAGATGAGGGGGTACTTGCAGGTAGTATATTTGCCAAGTATTTCTATGAAGAGATTGCCCCCGTAGACATATATTGGTATAAAGAAGATGGTGAAAGTTTTCGTATAGGTGATGTGCTTGGATATATAGAGGGACCTGCCTATGCCCTTTTGATGGTAGAACGCACATATCTTAATCTTCTACAGAGACTCAGTGGTATAGCCACCTCTGCCCGCAAGTTTGTCTCGTCTTTGCCTGAGGGGTTTACCCTTCTTGATACCCGTAAGACGACCCCAGGGCTGAGACTGTTTGAGAAATATGCCTCATGGGTAGGGGGCAGTGTCAATCACCGATACACACTCATGGATGCAGTGATGATAAAGGATAATCACATTATGGTCTTTGGTTCTATAACAAAGGCCGTAGAGGCCGTAAGGAAGACGGCTCCGTATACGGCTAAGATAGAGGTTGAATGTGAAAGTGTAGATATGGTTCTTGAGGCGGCTGGGCTTGGTGTAGATATCATCATGCTTGACAATATGAATGATGACGATATATTGAAATCTATAGAGATTATTAGGGATATCTCACCAACAACAGCTATTGAGATATCTGGGGGTATCACAGCCGATAGGGTAAAGACACTGGCCGAGAAAGGTGTAATTGGTGTATATGTTTCCTCATCTTCAACTATTACAAAGAGTAGATGGCTTGATATCTCCTTTGAGGTGATGAAGGTTTGAAGTACCTTATCGTATTTATCGGTGGTGGATTTGGTGCGTTGTCTCGCTTTGTGCTTGGTGGTCTTGTGCAGAATGTCTACGGAGGGGATTTTCCTCTTGGTACATTTGCCGTAAATATGATAGGTTCATTCCTTATAGGTTTTCTCTTTTCCCTTGAGGGGTTTGGTTTTCTGTCCTATGAGAGTCGTCTTCTTCTTATGGTTGGCTTCCTTGGGGGATTTACAACATTCTCATCGTTTATGCTTGAAAGTGTCAACCTTATACCACTACCTCAGTTTTGGCTCAATGTTATAGGTCAGGTGGGTATAGGACTTATTAGTGTATATGCCGGCATTATTGTGGGGAGGTGGATTGTATGAAGATCGTAGAAGAAGATGTACTGCTGCGAATATTTATAGGTGATAGTGATAGGTGCCAAAGGTGTGATAAGTATAAGGGCAAGCACATGTATGAGGCCATTGTCCTAAAGGCCAAAGAAATGGGGCTTGCTGGTGCTACGGTGCTAAGAGGTATTATGGGGTTTGGTGGTGCCAGCAGAGTGCATACAGTATCTATTCTGAGGCTTTCGGAAGATATGCCTGTTGTTATAGAGATTGTAGATAAGATGGAAAATATCAAGCCCCTCCTTGAGTGGCTTGATGATGTCATGGTGGAGGGGCTTATTACCGTGGAAAAGGTTATGGTGTATAAGTACACCAAGGGCTAATGGCTTAGTTCAAGCATTTTTTCAATGCCAGCCTTTGCCTTCTTGGCGATGTGTTCAGGTACATGCACAGGGTATATCTCTTCTTTAAGACTTCTCAGTATATCTTCGGCTGTGATAGCCTTCATGTTTTTGCATATCATTGGTCGCTTTACGGCATAAAACTCTTTATCTGGAAAGAGTGTTTTTAGTCTATAGATCATACCTACATCTGTGCCGACAATAAACTCTTTAACATCAGGGTGTGCTTCAACATACTTCACCATGCCGCTTGTTGATGTTACAACATCTGCATATTTCCATACCTCAGGTGGTGTTTCTGCGTGCACCATTACATGGGCCTCTGGGTGCTTTTTTTTCACATCCAGTATGTCTTCTGGTCTAAGGTAATTGTGTACATAACAAAAACCATCGTGGAATATAAACTCTTTATCGGGAAAGTGTTTGGCTACCCATCTGCCCAAGTTCCTGTCTGGTAGGAAGATAATCTTCTTGGCATCTACCTTTTCTATAATTTTTAGCGCACTGGCAGAGGTAACCACAACATCACACTCTGCCTTGACTGCTGCTGTTGTGTTGATATAGCATGCCACCAGGGCATCGGGATGCTGAGCCTTAAGGCGTTTTACATCTTGTGGTTCTATGGTCCATGCCATACCACAACCTGCCATGGGTACAGGATGGAGTATTGTTTTCTCTGGTGCCAGTATCTTGGCTGTTTCTGCCATAAATCTTACACCGGCAAAAATAATTTTTTCCTGAGGTATTTCTGTAATCTTACGTGCCAGTGCCAAAGAATCTCCTAAAAAGTCTGCAACATCTTGAACGATTGGTGACTGATAGTTATGGGCTACGATAATGATATCTTTTTCTTTCTTAAGTTTCAGTATTTCATCTTTAATAGGCACTGTTTATTCCTCCTTTGTGTTGGACTGTATAAGTATGTTGATGTAATACTGTTTCCCATCGCTTATCATGGTTTTTAATTTTTCAAGGTCAATGTTCTTGGTATAGTAAGCCATGGCCTGGTCATTTTGCTCTTTGTAGAGCATTTCTAAAGTTTGACTAAGGTAATATGCCACAGATGAAATCTCTGTGCGAAATTCTTTCAGTTTAGTATCTATATTTTCATCACCACTTTCAACAGATATCACTTTTAGTGTTAGACCGGCTACATTGAAGGCATGTGTGAGTGTTTCTTGGGCAGTGGCAAAATCGCCGTCTGTCATCTGATCGTGAGCTGTTTTAAGGTCGGTATACAGCACTTCTGCAAGATCATATCCTACAATAGCCTTCTCTTGTACTGTCGTTGTTGCAGTTCTTGTTATCGTGGCTGTGCTTATGGTTTCCTCTACAATCTGAGATTTCAGTTTCTGGTAGTAATTCCACATAAAGAAAATAAGCGCAATATTGATGACAAGTATAATGATCCATAAAATAGGACTATCTTTTTTCTTCTGTTGTGTTTCTTGACCATTTGCGTTTTCGTTTTCTGCCATCTGTGGTCCCTCCCTTACATATGGTATTTATATTCTACTATGCACATGCTTATGTTAGAATGCTAACAGAAAGGAATGAAATGGAGGGGTGTCTGTGGAACCTTATTGGTGGCTGCCTGTTTTGTTTGCCTATTTTTTAGGTGCCATTCCCTTCGGTTATCTCATTGGTAAATATATGTACGGTGTTGATGTGCGTAAAAAAGGTAGTGGCAATACAGGGGCAACCAATGTCTATAGGGTACTTGGAGCTAAGGCCGGTGGTCTAACATTTCTTTTAGATGCTTGTAAGGGATTCATTCCAGTAATCATTGCCCGCATGTTCTTTGCGGATCCTAAGGTGTGGGCGCTGACAGGTGCTGCCGCAGTTGTGGGGCATATCTTCTCTATATATTTGAAGTTTAGAGGAGGAAAAGGTATGTCCACTTCCTTTGGTGTGGGACTTGCTTTATGTCCTATTTGTGCCTTATGTGGTTTTATTACATGGTTGGCAGTGACTTCTATTACTAATTATGTTTCCCTGGCATCTATTTTGGGATTTTTATTTGGCGCTGTATGCGCCTATTTCCTTGCCCCTATGCCTATTACTTTGACATTCCTTTTTATGTTTTTACTTATATTGTTTGCACACAGGAGCAATGTTGTTAGACTTATTAATGGTACAGAACGGAAAACACGTATGCCTTGGCAGAAGAAAGAGGATGTATAAAAACTTTTCTTATCTGGTAAACCTCATGTGGAGGGTATCATAAAAATCTTTGGCGGAGGTGAATGGCATGGTTATACTGAAAGATCATGCACTGATGATTCAAAGTCTTTATAGAAAAGGTGAAGTTGATGTTAGCTTTTATAGTGATTCTCAGCGTGAAACACTATGGCAGCTTGAACTTGCAGGTCTTGTGAGGTTGGCAGGTATTGATGAATATGAGCTGACATTTGCAGGTAATATGCTTGCAGAGATTATGGAGAACCTTGTAGACGCAGGTAAACTGCCAAAGCCTGAGGAGTGGGAAGACTCCTTTAGATGGGTTGGCAGTGAAGTCATATCCATGATTAGGTATAGCCGTCAGGCTCAGGGTAGGGTAAAAGGTAGAGTTGCTGAAGAACTCTCAAAGAGAGGGTTTGCCGAGGATGGCAAACTAACTCCAGAGGCAGAGGCGCTTTCTGATGTTTACGATGCAAGCCACCCCAAACTGGTTATTACCAAAGAACTTGCAGAATATCTGAAGGATATGCCACCAGGTCCTGGTGAAAGGGGAAGGCTTCCTGCATCTGGTGATAAACTTCTTGAGCTTGAGTCTATGAGGCTTATTGCATTTTCTGTTCCAACATCTGACATTTATGCCCTTACAGGACTTGGCCAGCAGATTCGCATGGCCCTTAAGAAGGGTGCAGCAACATTTATGGATGTTGTTATTGACGAGAGCATCTTGGAACTTATTGCCCGTGCTGTGAGAGGTGATATGCTTTCTGAATCTGAGAAAGAGATACTCATGGTTCGTGGTTTTATGGGGATGAACGAGGAGATACTTCCAGCCGGGGAGCATCTCTATCTTGCCTATAAGATTTATCGCAAAGGTGTTTACAAGAAAATACCGACATTCCATATTGATGACCTTGAGATTAAGCTCATGGATGTTATTGAAACTCTGTGGGAGAAGTTTGAGCAGAATCCTGAGATATTCCCCACAGTAGATCAGATCAAGAAGTATGTAAAAGAGAACTGGGAGTTTAAAGAGTATGATGTGCCCCTGGCACTGTTTAACCTTGAGGCATTTGACCTTATTAAATCCCGTGAGCACCGAAAGGGTAGTGGCAAGTATCTTGTTTATGAAATAACCCCTTATGGTAAAGAGGTTATGGAGAACCGTACTGGCAAAGATGTAAACTCCGAGGCAGTTAAATCCATTACCATCACCCGTCTTGAGTTTGCAGCACCCAATGTAGAGTGGTATGGCCTTGCCCGTGAGGAAGGTCTTGTATCTGATGCATATCCTACCAAGGCAGGTCTGATGTTTGCCAGACTGGCAACAGAAGTTCGCAAGAGACCACTTATTACCAAGATAGAGGCAAAGCTGCTTGGTCGTATACCGTTTACAAGAGGACTTTTTGTAGAAGAGGAACTTATTCAGCCATATTTCAAAGGAGAAGAAGACGATGCCCGTGTTGGTTTGCAGAAGCTTGAGGCTAAGGGACTTGTTAATCTACTACCTACAGGTGTTGTTGTGCTTACACAGGCTGGCCAATATATGAAGAGGGCCCTTTCTGGTACACCAACAGGATTGGCAACACCTGTTACACCACTTGTTATCAGACTCCTGGAGGCAGTTAGGGATGTTGGTTCTCTCTATGTCAAGGAGCACAAAGTGAGAATTAAACCAGAAAACTGGAAACATGTAGAAAAAGCTGTGGGGGTAGACCCCGATACATTTAATAAGACCCTTGTCCTTGCCCGTGAGGCTAAGTTTATCTTGACAAACAGCTTGTCTGAGGCAGGTCAATATCTGCTTAAAGCTGTTGATGAAATTAATAAGAAAGAGCACGATTGGGTAGAAGTTCTTATAGAAGCATAAATTGTTGTAGAATAGCGACTTGGAAAGGGGGGACATGTGTCTCCCCTTTGTTTTTGTAGCAGAAAAGATATACAACTTTGTGGTTATGGAGAGATTTATTATTGTGTTATGTTTACAAATTACTTATCTGGAAGCATGCCCTCTCTTGTTGCTATAAATGTGGCGATTTCTCTGAATATAGGAGCTGCTACTTGAGAGGCAAATCTTACACCTTTAGGGAGATTTTGCGGTCTGTATACGGTTGTCATTATGATATATTCAGGCTTGTCAGCAGGAAACATGCCTATAAACGTAAACATGCGTTGCTTAGAAGAATATTCGCCGTGCATGGCTATTTCTGCGGTGCCTGTTTTCCCGGCAACCTTGATCTCTTTGCCCGAGACAAATACCCTTGCTCTGACGATAGAGTCATGTACTACCTCAGTGAGAGCTTGTCTAACAGTATTTGCTACATTTTCAGATATGACCCTTTTAGGTGGTCTGTGGGGTGCTGGTGTGTACTTATCTCCTATATATATACCTTCTATAAGTGTGGGATTATATAGCAGCCCCCCTGTTGCAATGGGGGTATATGCTCTTAGAAGTTCAATAGGTGTGATGTATATACCATATCCAAACCCCGATACAGCGAGATAGACATTACCTTTAGGTGGCAATATGCCAGATATTTCCCCTGGAAGTTCTATGCCTGTTGGCTTGTCAAGGCCAAAGAGTCTTGCCTCAGATATGTAATTTTCATATCCCAGTTTTAGTGCTACTTGTGCAAACACGACATTGGAAGAAAGCTTTAAGCCTTTTAACACTGTTGCATGTTTACCGGCAGGTATAACGGATTTAATAACATATTTGTCTACTTTAAGACTGCCCGTGTCGTCAAATGTGTCGGTGAGTTTTAGTCCTATCTTTTCCATAGCCCACATAAGTGTAAGAGGTTTTAATACAGAGCCCATCTCAAACCGTCCGCTGATAACAGGGTTGTATACAGGTTGACGATTTTTGTCAAGACGGGTTGTGGGTCTTATAGCCATAGCCCTTATAGCTCCTGTTGGGGTCATAACGACAATCCACGATGACATAGGGTGGATTTCTCTTTCTATTTGGTCAAGTAAGATCTCCGCCTTATATTGTATGCCTAAATCTATGGTTGTTTTTACGGCTATATCAGGTGTTCTCAGTAAGAAACTTTTATAAGGTATATATTTGGCCCTAATTATATCATTGAGTGTTAGTTCAAGACCATCTATGCCTGTGCCATCAGGAGTAGTGAAACCAATAATCGGAGCAGCTATTGTGTATGATGCTGTGTGGTGAGGGTATATACGTTCTTGTGTATCATCTACCCACCAATATTTATGATTTGTATATCTAACATTTATAGGCATATCCTCAGGAATTTTTCCATGGACAATGTCGGATACCTCTCTGATAATGGCCTCTTTCTTCTCACGAGATGCTGAAGGGCTGATGAGCCCCAATCTGTAGGCTATCATAAGATATTGACCTTCTGTGGAAGGTTCATGGGGGTTGATCCACAGCGTATATGTGGGAATAGAGTATGCAAGTGGCAGATTATACTTACCACCTTCTACAATAGCACCTCTTACTCCCTTGCCTATGTCTATCCCAAAGGGAGAGTATAACTGTAGTAATTTGGGACTGTATCCAAATGTTATGGTCATATGAATATTGATAAACATGAGAAATGCTATAGAAAATAATATAACAACAACAAGAAAGCCCTGTTTTGAATAACAGGGCTTCCCTATATAGGTTTTCTTCTCCTCTTGTTTTTTACGAATTTGTTTCTTCGGTTGTGTTTGTTTCTGTCTTGCTGTTTGTCTTCTCTTCCTCATTATTTTGTGTCAACCTTTCTATAACAGCCAGCTGTTTGTTATACATCTCTCTAAGCTTTTTTAGTTCA
>JAMORD010000056.1 GCA_027063755.1 bacterium
TGGATTCAACAGCTTTTCTCGGTACTCTTTAATCTTTTCCTCTCTGGCCTTCTCTGGATCTGGAGCGTTTTGTATCTCTTTGCGGAAGATAATATTAGCCGCACCAGTGGCCTCCATAACGGCAATCTGAGCTGCTGGATATGCCATTACAACATCAGATGCAAGATGTTTTGATGCCATGGCAAGATATGCTCCACCAAAGGATTTCCTCAGTATCAATGTAACCTTTGGCACAGTGGCCTCAGAATATGCATACAGAAGTTTGGCACCATGTCTGATAATACCTCCATACTCCTGGTTTGTTCCAGGCATGTATCCAGGTGTATCAACCAGTGTCACAATAGGAATATTGAAGGCATCAAGGGTACGAATAAAGCGTGCAGCCTTATCAGATGCATTGATATCAAGTACACCGGCAAAGTAAGAAGGTTGGTTAGCAATAATACCTATTACCTGTCCACCCAATCTTGCAAAGCCTATAACAATATTGGGGGCAAATCCCGGCATAATCTCAAAGAAATGCCCATCATCAACAAAGCGCGTGATAAGTTGTCTTACATCAAATGGCATCTTGGCCTCAGCAGGCACTATATCAAATACATCATCTATTGTTCTATTAATAGGATCGGAAGTCTCATATATAGGTGGTGTTTCCTTGGCATTTTGAGGAAGATAAGACAGTAATTCTTTAACCAGGTCTAAGGTATGTTCCTCGCTATCACCTACAAGGTGGGCATTACCAGAAATTGTCGTATGCACCTGCGGACCACCAAGAGATTCCTTTGTCACATCTTCACCGGTAACAGCCTTAATAACATTAGGACCTGTAATAAACATATAAGAAGATGGACTCATGACAACAAAGTCCATCAGTGCCGGAGAATACACAGCCCCACCGGCACATGGTCCCATAATAACGGCAATCTGTGGAATATATCCAGAAGCCTTAACATTTCTATAAAAAATATCTCCATATCCACGAAGAGAGTCTACCCCCTCCTGAATGCGGGCACCACCAGAGTCGTTAATCATAATCACAGGCACGCCATAGAGCATGGCCTTGTCAAGAAGCTCAGCTATTTTTATGCCGTGCATTTCACCAACAGAACCACCAAGTACAGTAAAATCTTGTGAAGCTATACCAACAAGTCTACCACCGATGGTGGCAAATCCTGTAACAACACCGTCGGCAGGGGCTTCAACTTTATCAAGGCCGAACTCTGTACTCCTATGCTTAACAAAAGCACCAAATTCCACAAAACTACCAGGATCAACAAGATAATCTATTCTTTCCCTGGCAGTCATCTTACCGGCAGCGTGCTGCTTTTCTATACGCTTAGGTCCGCCACCTTGCCTGATTTTCTCCAGTTTTTCCTGAAACTCTTCCATAAACTTATCCCACACCATCAATCACTCCTTTGCATCCTGAGTAAGTTCAGTAAGAACACCAACAACAGATTTAGGATGCACAAATGCAATAAGTTTACCCTCTGCTCCTACTCTGGGATTCTCATCAATAAGTCTAAAACCTTTTTCCTTGAGCTCACTCAGCTTTGCTCCAAGGTCATCTACTCTATATGCAACATGGTGAAGACCCTCGCCTCTTTTTTCTATAAATTTAGCTACAGGACTGTCATCAGATGTCGGCTCAAGGAGTTCTATACGCACATCACCAAGATAGTAAATAGCCGTTTTAACTTTCTGTTCCTCTACCTCTTCAAAGTGGTCTGGCTCCTTACCAAACAGGGCAGAATAAACCTTTGTTGCATCATCTAAGTTTCTCACCGCAATGGCTATGTGGTCTACTTTCATACTTCACACCCCCACTCTCTCAATGTTGATATTGCTATTTCATAAGGAGAGGTTTTGGGTTTCACTTCTCCCCTTTCTACAAATCCATGTATCTTCTTACCCACGATATATCTCATCCAGTTTCCAACTTGAAATTTCCAGCGAGTTGTTCTTCTCTCTACAAGCTGTCCTGTATTCTTTAATTCACACCATTTATTGTCAATATACGCAATTAATTCTCTGATACCCTGTTTTTTAGATGCAGATACTTTGACAATATCAGGGTGATTTTCCACCATACGAGTATATGAGTTAAGAATACCAACAGTCTTTGATGCAGTAGGTAAATCAGCCTTATTCATTACAATAAGATCTACAAGCTCTATAACACCGCTCTTAAGAAACTGTACATCATCACCAAGCCCTGGAGCAATAACAAGTGCCGTAAGATCACACATGTGGACAATATCTATTTCATCTTGACCTATACCCAGAGTTTCAACAATGATATAATCAAATGAAGCTGCCTCAAGCACAGATACAGCATCAAAGATAAAGGGATTAATTCCTCCTACCATACCCCTACTGGAAAAGCTTCTAAAAAAGAGATTGGAATTGGGAAACAGATGCTGAAGTCTAATGCGATCGCCAAGCAAAGCACCACCTGTTTTAGGACTAGATGGGTCAACAGCAATAACGCCGACACGTTTATCCTCTTTTAGCAATGTCTCTGCGAGGACCGATATTAAAGTGCTTTTACCCACACCGCCAGCACCGGTAATGCCAATAATTTTTGCTTTCTCTTTTTTTTCGGCATTGTAAGCATATATACGAGAAAGCAGGGAGGAGCTTGCCTCCTCCCTGTATATCATAGACAAGGCTCTTGCCAATCCAACTTCATCGCCCTTTATAAGACGACGAAAAACCTCTTCTTCTGTTAGAACAAGTCTTTTCTTTTTACTCACCTTGTTTCTCACCTAGCACATGCTCTTTTATCCAGTTAATAATGTGAATAGGACCTGTACCGGGACCAAAGACTTCATCAATACCCTTTTCTTTCAGAAGCTCTACATCTTCAAACGGAATAACACCTGTTGCCAATACATATATATCGTCTCTTCCCCTCTTCTTCAACTCCTCTACCACAAGAGGAAATACCTCAAGGTGTGCACCTGTAAGATTGTTCAGCACAACAACATCTACATCCTCCTGAACAGCTGTCTGTGCCACCTGAGCTGGTGTCTGGCGAATTCCTGTATATATTACTTCAAATCCTGCATCCCTCAGGGCGCGGGCCATAACCTTTGCTGCCCTGTCGTGCCCATCAAGACCAGGCTTACCAACAAGTACTCTTACCACTCTATCTGCCATGTTTACCACCCCCTTAGAAGATTACCGGAGGTCTATATTCACCAAAGACCTCTCTAAGCACATCTGTAATTTCACCAAGTGTTGCACGGGCTCTTACTGCTTCAATGATATATGGCATAAGGTTGGTATTCTCATCTTCTGCAGCCTTTCTCAAATCATCAAGCAGTTTTCTCACCTTCTGATTATCTCTCTTTTCACGAAGCTCTTTTAATTTCTTAACCTGCTTCTCTCTAACTGTTGGGTCTGCCCTGTGGAGGTGGAACTTTGTCAAATCTTCGTTGGGATCAACAAACTTATTAACACCAACAACAACCTTTTCACCATCTGCAACAGCCTTGTAATACTGATATGCGGCATCGGTAATCTCCTGCTGAATATAACCTTCTTCAATAGCAGGAACCATACCGCCCATCTTTTCAATCTTGTCAAGATATTCCCAAACTTTCTTTTCTATCTCATCGGTGAGTTTTTCAACATAGTAGCTTCCACCAATACCATCAATGACATCGGCCACACCAGATTCATAGGCAATAATCTGCTGGGTACGAAGGGCAACGGTAACAGACTCCTCTGTTGGAAGGGACAAAGCTTCATCATAAGAGTTTGTATGCAAAGACTGTGTACCACCAATAACAGCAGCAAGTGCCTGAATGGCAACACGCACAATGTTGTTAAGTGGCTGCTGAGCTGTTAATGTACTTCCAGCTGTCTGTGTGTGGAATCTTAACATCATACTCTTTGGATTCTGGGCACCAAACTTCTCCTTCATAATCTTGGCCCAAACCCTTCTTGCGGCACGGAACTTGGCTATCTCTTCAAAGAAATTGTTGTGAGATGCAAAGAAGAAAGACAGTCTTGCGGCAAACTTATCAACATCCATACCCTTTTCAATAACAGTCTTCACATACTCAATAGCATCACCAAGTGTAAATGCTATCTCCTGAACGGCTGTAGAACCTGACTCTCTAATGTGATAACCAGAAATAGAAATCGGATTCCACTTGGGCACCTCTTCAGCACAGAACATAATAGTGTCGGCAATAAGTCTCATAGAAGGCCGAGGTGGGAAGATATATGTTCCCCTTGCCACATACTCTTTAAGAATATCGTTTTGAATAGTTCCCCTAAGCACTTTGCGGTCTATACCTTTTTCTTCGGCAACAACAATATACATGGCAAGGAGTATAGCAGCAGGTGCATTAATTGTCATAGATGTAGATACCTTATCAAGGGGAATACCATCAAATAATACATGCATATCTTCAACAGAATCTATGGCAACACCAACTTTACCCACTTCACCTACGGCAAGATCATGATCTGAATCATATCCCAGCTGGGTAGGAAGGTCAAATGCCACAGAAAGTCCTGTCTGGCCTTGCTCAAGTAGATACTTAAAACGCTGGTTGGACTCTTCAGCGGTTCCAAATCCAGCATACTGTCTCATAGTCCAGAAACGACCTCTGTACATTGTAGGATACACACCACGGGTAAATGGATATCTACCGGGAAAACCTAATCTCTCAAGGTAACTCCAATCCTCATCAAGATCGGCAGGTGTGTAAAGAGGGTTAATCTCAATGCCAGAATCCAACATAAAAGGATGCTTTCTCTCAGGCACTTTGGCTACAAACTTGGCATAGTCTGTAGACAGCCAGTCTTCTTTGACCTGTAAAATTTTTTTTCTGTCTTCCATGCCCGCTCACCTCTTTTTTATTGTTGTGGCTCGTCTGAGCCATTTTCTCCTATGTACTTCTTAATGATGTTGTCAAGTTCCTCTTCTGTCATTACCTCTTTCTCTATAAGTGTCTGAGCTATTTCATCTAAAATAGACCTATTAGTTTCAAGCATATTTTTCACTCTTCTATATTGTTCCATAATAATGCGTTTCACTTCAGCATCAATAAGCTTGGCTGTAGACTCGGAATAATTTTTATATCTGGCTATTTCCCTACCAAGAAAGACTTCATTCTTCTTTTCTTCAAGGAACATAGGACCTATAATATCACTCATACCCCATTCAACAATCATCTTTCGGGCAAGGTCTGTGGCTCTCTGAAGATCATTTTCAGCACCGGTGGTAATGTGGTCATGACCGAACACAACCTCTTCTGCCACACGACCACCTAACAACCCTGCAATCTTGTCAAGAATCTCCACTTTAGAGTAGTTTACTCTATCGCTGGAAGGTTTATCCATAACATATCCCAAAGCCATACCACGAGGAACAATAGATATCTTGTGAATGGGATCAGAATGTTTCACAAGCTTTTTCACAAGGGCATGACCAGCTTCATGATAGGCCGTAATTTTTTTATCTTCTTTACGGAGTTTTCTGGATTTTTTGGGACCAAGAAGAACCTTCTCAAAGGCCTCTTCAAAGTCTTCCATAAGAATAGTGTTTCTATTTTTACGGGCAGCCAATAGTGCCGCTTCATTGACAAGATTCTCAAGGTCTGCACCGCTAAAACCTACAGTCATATCGGCAAGCACCTCAACATCAACTGTAGGATCTACTGGTTTACCACGCATGTGTATCTGTAATATCTTTTTCCTTCCATCTTTATCGGGATAATCAACAACAACCCTTCTATCAAAACGGCCTGGTCTGAGTAGAGCTGGATCAAGAATATCAGGTCTATTAGTTGCAGCAAGTACGATAATACCTGAATATGAATCAAAACCATCCATCTCAACGAGTAACTGGTTCAATGTTTGCTCTCTTTCATCATGTCCTCCACCAAGGCCAGCACCTCTATGTCTACCAACAGCATCTATTTCGTCTATAAATACAATACATGGAGCATGTTTGCGTGCCTGTTGGAACAAATCTCTTACACGAGCAGCACCAACACCAACAAACAGTTCAACAAACTCAGAACCACTAACACTGAAGAATGGTACACCAGCTTCACCGGCTGTTGCGCGTGCAAGTAGTGTTTTCCCACAGCCAGGAGGACCTACAAGAAGCACACCCTTAGGTATACGGGCACCAAGTTTCTTATACTTAGCAGGATTCTTTAGAAAGTCTACAACTTCCATAAGCTCCTGCTTTGCTTCATCAGCACCAGCAACATCGTTAAAGGTAACAGGAGGTCTTTTATCTAAAAAGAGTTTCGCCTTACTCTTGGCGAATGTAAATGCCTGAGCTCCTCCCCCACCTGCACCACTCATCTGTTTAAACATGAAAATTATTAGCACAATAAATAAAAGAGTGGGAATGAAATTGAGAAATATATTCCAATACAAATAAGATGTATCCTTTGCCGTAACAACATTGACATCTTTCAATTCCAACGCCTTTTTTAAGATGATATCTTTAACGGCCTCTGTATCAGTATCAATAACATATTCCCTGCCATCGGTACCAATACCCGTAATAGTATCACCACTAATTTTTACAACGGTAATTTTCCCTTCTTCCATATATTGCAAAAACTCATTGACATAAACGGTTTTAGGAGGTATACCCTGTCCCCACATAGCCCAGATAAGAAAGAACATCATTGCCACCAAAAGAACCCATAAAAAAGGCGTGGGTTTTAGTGCTCCATTTCTATAAGCCTTCATACTCACGATTCAATCACTCTCCTTCATATACTCCCACATAAGGAAGATTCCTAAAACGCTCATTATAATCAAGACCATATCCTATAACAAACTCATCGGGAATAACAAATCCTGTATAGTGAATAGGCACATCAACCTGTCTCCGTTCCTTTTTATCAAGAAGAACCATAACTTCCAGATTCTTAGGATGACGTGCCAAGAAAATTTCATATAGCCTTTGAAGTGTAAGCCCTGTATCCACAATATCCTCAACAAGAATAACATCTCTGCCCTCAATAGGCTGATCTATATCTTTGAGAAACTTTACCAATCCTGTGCTTTCTGCTCCCGAATAGCTTGATACTTGCACAAAGTCAACGGATACATTGTAATCAGCAGGAAATTCTCTAAGCAAATCTGCCAAAAAAATAAATGCCCCCTTCAAAACCCCAACGAGTAAAACACCATTAGGATGATTCTCCATGACTTCGGCAGCAAGCCTCTTGACAGCCTCTTTTATCTGAATATCTGATAGTAGTATTTTCACCATCAATCCCCCCTTATTATTTTTACACCATTATTGGTTTTTATAATAGTAATGTTCCTCCACACAATCCTACTACCCATATTCTTCGTGTCCATATCACCAAGTCTCTCTACAAGCCTACCCGACGGGGATATCCCCCATCTTTTTAAAATAAAAATGCTGGCCTCTACAACAATAGGCCAACTTCCACTTATTACCGCAACATTTTCAGATATTTTAGCATGATTTCTTACAAAGTTTTCTATCTGTGTATTTAACACATCCCTTTGTAATGAAAGTCCCTTGTAAGAACGCCAGATATTGTTTACATCAAAGCGCTCTTTCAATAGAGGTATTATCTTATGGCGTATAAAGTTTCGGGGAATAGTCGTATCACTGTTGGTAATATCTTCAAAGAAGTTAACTTCATGCCGATGGGCAAATGCCAATATTTCGTCTTTAGAGAAATCCAGCAATGGTCTTCCAATAAAATCACTGCATCTCTTTAAAGATGTTAGACCTCTAATTTCTTCTCCACGCATAAGCTGAAGCAAAACATGCTCAATAACATCGTCTTTGTGATGTGCCAACCATATCTTATCTACACCATAATTAGTTATCACTTCTTTCCATATCTCCATTCTACGATTATGTAAATAATGTTCTGATGTCCTCTCTGGTTTTATATGAAATACAAGGGTTTGAAAACCATATGAATGTGATAAGTCCTTAACATATTCCACTTCGTATTGAGCATCATCTCTCACACCATGATCTATGGTAATAACAGAAAATTTTATATCACCAAGTAGAGGGGAATCTTTTAGCATATAAACAGAATTAAGAAGAACCATAGAATCAACACCACCAGAAACGGCCATAGCCACATGTTTTCCCAGTAAACATGGATACCTCTTTAAATTGATATATAACTTTTTGAGAAAAGAATCCCTAACCATATCTACCTCCCCGTTTATGTTATACTATCACCGCCATGAAAAGAAAAAGGAAACAACTCATATCTAAAACCCAAAGTGGAACACAAAAAACAGGCAAAAAGCCCAAGCCATCAAACAACAAGCGACAAAAAACATCTACAAACCGTTCAAAGAAAGCGACAGTAATGGCAAGAAAATCTACTCCAAAAAGGAGAAAAAACAAGAGACTTATTGCCAAAGTCATGCTGGGCTTTAAAATATTAGTTCTGGGAATAGCATCTTTACTGCTACTTGCGTTGTTTGCAATAGCCCTCGTCTGGAGTAGCAAGTATATAAAGATGCTATATATTTACACATTGGAATCTATCCAGGCTTGGCATAATTTCTTTTCTTACTTACATATACCACCTGAACTAAGAACCAAATATATGTCCTATATTAAATACAGCCTGTGGTTAATAGGCATTATCATCGTTGCACTCATTTTATTTAAAATCATACTCACCGTTATAAAAAAGACCCGAAAGCATATTCAACATTCAAACAAACCCACCCCATCAGATACATCACCATCGCATAATAAAGCCCCTATAACTTCTCAAGAAAAAACATATGACTTTCCGCAACAAGAGAAAAAAATCATTGTTTTATCGTCAGAAGATATACCAGAGATTAGCTCTAATAGTGAGCAAGATGCAGACTCCAAGGAAATTGCTGATACTGATGAGGAAGAACAAGTTATACTCCTTGGGCCAGAGGGTAAGAATGTTATTAAACGCTCTTGGGAGGAAATAGAAATTGTAGAACATTCCAATCAAAGTAAAAAACCTAAACAATCTGAAGAGGAAAAGGTTATACCACTAAAACCTAAGCAAGTAGAAGCGAAGAAAATCAGTGCCAAGCCATCTGATGTCAAGGTAGTCCCCAGAGAAGAGCGCATTTCTAAATCTACAGCAGCATCTACCCATAGCAAATCAAACAATGTACCTATGCATCTTATCAGCCATACTCCACCAGACTACCTTGACAAAGTAAAACCAGAAGCAGAAAAAAACGCAGGCATAATACTAGATTTACTGTCGGAATTTGGTATTGAAGGTGAGCTCGGTCAGCTTCAAATTGGTCCAAGGGTATCACGATATGAAATAAAAATACCCAAAGGCACCCGGGTAGACAAAATTAAAAGACTCAGCACCGATATTGCCACAGCACTGGGTGTCAGAAATATCAGGTTAGAGCTATCGGTGCCACGCAAACCTCAAACAATAGCTATAGAAGTACCTAATAGTATATCTGGCACTGTTCATATTAGTAGTATCATCCGCACAAAGGCATTTACAGAATTACATTCTCCTACCCCACTTGTGTTAGGACTTGATGTTACAGGAAGACCTGTAGTAGAAGACCTAAGAAAGCAACCACACCTACTTATTGCAGGTGCCACAGGATCTGGTAAAAGCGTATGTATAAACACTATACTGGTAGGTATGCTTATGAAAGCTTCTCCTGATCAGCTCAGACTAATGCTTGTTGATCCCAAAAGGGTAGAATTAAGCCCTTACGCCCACCTACCCCATTTGATATTTCCTATCCTCACTGAGGCCAGTGAAGCTGTAGCAGGACTTGAATGGATGATCAGAGAAATGGACCGCCGATACAGGCTACTAAAGGAGCATGGCGTAAGATCTATAGAATCATTCAATAGCAAAGTAGAACCTTCACAGAAACTACCATATATCGTGATCGTCATAGATGAGCTTGCCGACCTTATGATGGTATCTGCCGGTGAAACAGAGCAGAAAATTGCAAGACTGGCCCAGCTTGCCCGTGCAGCAGGTATTCATCTAGTACTTGCAACCCAAAGACCATCTACCGATGTTATTACCGGACTTATTAAGGCCAATATACCAGCACGTATTGCATTTGCCGTCTCTTCACAGGTAGACTCCAGGGTAATATTAGACACAGCAGGTGCAGAAAAGCTCTTGGGTATGGGCGACATGCTATTCATGTCACCAAGATATAGACATCCAATTCGCATACAAGGTGCCTATACAGCAGACGAAGATATAAGTGCCATCGTAGATTACTGGAGTAGACGATATCCCCAAGAATTTGAAGAGCTGAACCTCTCAGAACTCTCTGGTGATAGTAACAAATCATCTGGCACTTCACCAACCTCTTATGATCCTTTACTGAAGGAAGCGTGGAAACTTATTGTGCAGCACAATAGACCATCTGTTTCATTTTTACAGAGAAAGCTTCGGGTGGGCTTCAACAGAGCTTCTCGTATTATGGACCAGCTGGAAGAACTGGGTATTGTAAGTCCACCCGAAGGACCACAGGGTAAAAGGCAGATACTACGCACCGATTACGATAGCGACTTATAATTGATGTTCCTCTTTGTATGTATCA
>JAMORD010000057.1 GCA_027063755.1 bacterium
TGCCACCGTATATATAAAAAACCTCTCTTACCTTAGAGCTATTCACAAAACCCAAGAGGAAACACTAAAACTCCTCGGTAAGGCCCTTGAGGTCAGAGATATTGAAACGAAGGGCCACACTGAACGCACCGCTAACCTTACCTACCTACTCGCTCAAAAACTCGGCTTTACAGATATCAAGGGTATTGTCTGGGGTGCCTACTTACACGATATCGGCAAACTCGCCATCCCCGATAAAATCCTTCTCAAACCTGGCAGGCTCACTCCTGAAGAATTTGATATTATCAAGTCTCATGTCGTTCACGGATACAACCTCATCAAGCATATTGAAGGCCTCTCTGAAACCACCAAGAATGTTGTCCTATACCATCATGAAAAGTGGGATGGTTCTGGTTATGTCCATGGCCTTAAGGGCGAAGATATCCCTCTTGAAGCCCGCATATTTGCCGTTGTTGATGTCTACGACGCCCTCATATCTGAAAGGCCCTATAAGAAACCATGGCCTACAGATAAGGCCCTTCAGGAGATTAAAAAAGGGGCTGGATTCCACTTTGACCCCAAGGTTGTAGAAGCCTTTGAAGAGGTTATAAGAGAAGAGCAAGGAAAGAAGAAAATGGGGCAAACAGAGTAGATCTCATATGAGACATGTCCTACCCTGTTATCACCACAACATACACAAAACCTATACTTAACTATTCCAAAAACTTGCATATTTCACAGATATAAAGAAGATTAATGCATAAAACATTTGGCATGCAAGGCACCAATATGATAAAATAATATTTTCCGCCAGAAATATCAAAGGGCAGCATTTTGCATACCAAAGGATTTTTGGGGTAGGAGATTATTATAGCACGGAAAATCGTCAAAAAATACCACACAGACAAAATTTTTTCTTAACACATATTTTGCAGTTCGTGGATATAATAAGAAAAAACTTGGGGGTTCATTAGGGGGATGCGAAAGACAACAATGAGAGCAAGCGGGGGGAAATTAAAGATATCCATCACTGCGGTGCATCCTCTGGTCTTTGGGAGCCTTTACGGCTCCCTTTTTTTTTTGGCCGAAAAACACGGTTATAAGGGGGGATTTTCATGGATCTTCTGAGTATCACAGACCTTAGCAGAGACGATATTATGGGCATTATCAACAGGGCACTGGAGTTTAAAAAGATGAAGAAACAGCCTCAGATACTAAACGGAAAATTTATTGTCACAGCATTCTTTGAGCCATCTACCCGCACAAAGCTCTCTTTTCACAGGGCTATCAAGGGACTGGGAGGCAAGGTAATAGACTTCATAGCCTCTGTATCTGCCATACAAAAGGGAGAAACAGATATTGACACACTACTGACACTGGAGGCAATGGATATTGATGCCTTCGTTGTCAGGGTAAGGAGAAATGGGGCACCTATAGAATGGAAAAACTATGTAAGGGTACCTATTATCAACGGTGGAGATGGCACCAACCAGCACCCCACTCAGGCACTACTGGACCTTACCACCATGTATGAGCACTTTGGCAGACTAAACCTTAAAGTTGCCATTGTAGGAGACATACTACACTCCCGTGTGGCAAACTCACTCACACAGGGGCTTCTCATGTTCGGAGGAAATGTGCGTTTCTGCGGACCTAAAGAGTTTGTTCCTTCCAGATATGATGGTGTAGAGCTTATCACCGACAACCTTGAAGAGGCCCTTGATGGTGTAGATGTTGTATATGCCCTTAGGGTGCAAAAAGAGAGAATAGAGAAACTACCTATTAACATAGATGAGTTTTTCAGGAGATACCAAATCAACCATAAGACCATAAAATTGGCACCAGAACATGCCGTGCTCATGCACCCAGGACCTTTCAACAGAAATATAGAGGTATCAGATAACATTGTGTACTCTGAACGATCCCTTATTCTGCAGCAGGTAAGAAACGGTGTCTATTCCCGTATGGCTGTGCTTGAAAGGGTGGTTGGCTCATGAAACTCTATGATCCTATAAAGAAGATAGAGTATACAGCAGATATACCTATCCCCCATGGCAGTGGCGAGGGACTCTTAGGAGTCCCTCTTTTTTTAGATATGCACACCCATGTAAGGTATCCCCAGTTTGAAGGCTACGACATCCTTGGGGAGGCATGCCTAAAGGGTGGATTCGGTATATGCACCATTCAACCCAACACCAAGCCAAGACTGGAAAGGGCATCTACCATTGAAATACACAAGAGGGCATCGCAGGGGTACCCTGTCAAGTTTCTCTTCACCTCCAGTTTATTTGGAGAAGACACATCTATGGGTGTGGCATACTCCACCGATGGGCTACAATATGATACATCACAGCTGTGGTACGCCCTAAAAACCCATACCCCAAGACTACTGATGGACCACAGTCAGATATATGAGATAGATGGCATGTTTTACCCCGGGGCACCATACCCATCGTATAGGCCACTGCGTGGTGAATCTATAGCCGTATTCCGTACGGTGATGCTGGGTATAGAGGCAGGCTGGAGCAGATTTCATATACAGCACATCACATCACCACATACAGTAGAAACTATACAGCACCTAAAGAAGTATACCAGTGTCACATCTGAAATCACACCACACCATCTGCTTTTATCTGCCGAGGACATAAGTACTCCCAATATGAAGATAAACCCACCACTGGCACCAGACAAGGATAGAAAAACACTTGTTGACATGACAAAGAAAGGGCTCATTGATGTGCTGGCAACAGACCATGCACCACATCCACCTAAATCTGCAGACTATGCCAAAGCACCATACGGCTCTTCGCATATAGAAGTGGCATTTTCGGCTTTCTACACAGCCCTTGAAGATATACACCTTGTTGTAGATATGCTGACAGTGAAACCGGCAAAGATATTGGGGGTAGATATTCCCCCCATGCCAGAGAATATGGTTGTTATAGACCCACAGGCAACCTTCATCGTAGACAGTAAGGAGTTTGTCTCCCTGGGGAAAAACACGGCATTTGAGGGTACGACACTGAGGGGCAAAGTTGTTGGTGTAAAGGTTGGTGGCACATGGAGATACTGGGACGGCAGTTTATGGAGGTGTAAACATGCATAGGTGGGAAAACAAGACCATACACATAAAAAAGCGGTTTAAGCTCACAGATGACACATACATACTGGTGCTAAGAGAACATATAGATTTCACGCCTGGACAGTTCATTATGATAGAAAACCCTATGGCAACCCGCAAACCCTTTATACTGGGCTACTTTGGTGAAGACACCGCCCTTGCCGTACAGGTTAAAGGTGAAGGCACAAGGTGGATTGTCAACCAGTCGGTGCTAAGGGCACACTATCCGCTGGGTAAACCGTTTATACCACCACAGGGTAAAGGCATAGCCATTGTCTCACCGGCCAGTTTGACATTTGGATGCAGCATGTTCAGAATATATGGCACCGATGTCTTGCTGGGCTCCCGCAAAGAGATACTCACAGATATACCCTTTCCCTCTGTCATAGGTGATAGTGCATTTGCAGATAAGATCAGGGAGATAAAAGGTGGGTACGACTATTATGTTGTCAACGGTTCACGGGGCATGGAAAAGTTTGTATACGACACCGTAGGAGAGGGTGTTTTTGTATCTCTTGAAGAATATATGGCATGTGGCATTGGTGCATGCAAAGGCTGTGCTATAGAGACGAAAGATGGCATTAAGCATGTGTGCACCGATGGTCCCATTTTCAGAGGTGATGAGATATGGTTTTAAATCTCAGAAGCCCGCTTGCTGTAGCATCTGGACCCGGTGGCATGGGCGAGTATATGGAGTTTATAGATCCTGAGACTCTTGGTGCCTATATACTGAAAACCATCACGCTACATCCCAAAGAAGGGGCCACACCTCCACGGCTCAGGGCAGGGAAAGACTTTGTCATCAACCGTATAGGACTTGAAAATCCGGGTATAGATGTCTTTGTAGAAGATGTGGCATCTGGCAAATACAACTACCTCTTTGAAAAAGTGCCTGTAATACTCTCCCTTGGTGGAGACTCCCCAGATGAGTATAAGGAGATCGCACGGAAGTCTCTCCCCATCATAGATAGATTTATAGCTGTGGAATACAACTTCTCGTGTCCCAATGTGGAGGCAGGAGGGCTTGCCATTGTCTCAGATAGAATGGTGCTAAAAGACATTATGGTATCTGTCAGAGATATACTGAAAGACACCTTTCTCATAGCCAAGTTTGGCATAGAGGGTATATTTGTAGAGCAGGCATCAGATATGGTGAAAGATACAGGTTGGAATGGCATCACACTTATCAACACTATTAGGGGCATAGTAAAAACACCAGATGGCTACATCAGAGGAGGCATATCCGGTGCAGTGCTAAAACCTATTGGCATGAGGGCTGTGTATGAAGTCAGACAGAGGCATGGGGATATGTTTATCATGGCATCAGGTGGTGTGTATACACCAGAAGATGCCAAAGACTACCTTGATGTAGGTGCCAATGCCGTTCAGATAGGCTCGGCCCTATTTAAAAATCCATCAATTATTGACGAGCTATATGAGGGCTTATCTGACAAATCATCGTGACAAATTGTCACGATAGGGGTTTTTGTGTCACATTGGAGGTATTTTTTGTCACATTAAAGGGCATATACAAGGCTTCAATGTGACAATTTTGGGATCTAACAGAACATAACAGAGATTAATGCACAAAACATTAAAGTGAAGGCAAATTCACTGGAGTGTTTTACAATAAATAGTGAGGGGGGATGCAATATGAATACACCGGTGCTGAGCCTTGACATGAAAGACCCACTGCATTTTATTGACACACACGGTAGTTTTGCCGTTGTCAAGGTGGGTCACAATCTGGCGGTTAATGGCAAGGGCATTATTTCAGCCTTGGCAGACAGGGGGCTAAAGGTCATCTTAGACTTAAAATTTGTAGATATACCATCAACTATAGAGCGCTCCATCAAATCGTGGGATCATGAGGCCATTATAGGTTTCACCGTGCATTCTGCATCAGGACTTGAGGCCATGAAAGCTGCACGGCAGGCAACAGACAAGCATGTCTTTGCCGTCATAAAGCTGACATCTATAACGGGTACGCTAGAAGATTACATGGACACTATACAGAAACTGTATGAGATAGGACTTGACTTTGTGCTTCCGGGACAGTGGGCTATAGCATTAAGAGACAAGCTGAAAGATGCTGCCTTTCTTGTGCCCGGTATACGCATGGATATACCGGCAGGAGACCAGAAAGATGTCGTTTCTGTGGAAGATGTAAAGTGTATAGCAGACTATCTCGTTATAGGCAGAGAGGTATACCTGTCGGAAAATCCACGCGTTAAAATGCAGAAGATTAAAGAAGTGTTGGGCGTAGGGAGAGACGGATATGGACACTGTTATTAAAAAGCTTCTTGAAAAGACCGGGGCCCTACAAAAAGGACATTTTATACTCTCTTCTGGCAAACATTCTGAATACTATGTGCAATGTGCAAGGCTCTTTGAAAACCCATCTATTGGCGACACTGTAGGTGCCATGGTAGCACAGCTTATTACGAAGTACAGCCCTCAAACCATTGTGGGACCTGCCATGGGTGGTATTCATCTGGCATACACTACAGCAAAGTATCTGGGAATAAGAAATATCTTTGCGGAGAGGGAAAAAGATACGGGCAAGATGGCCCTCAGAAGGGGCTTTACAGTCTCACCCGGCGAAAAGGTTGCCGTTGTTGAAGATGTCGTTACAACAGGTGGCTCTGTCAAGGAGGTTATAAAGGTGCTACAGAAACATGGGGCCGATGTGGTAGCCGTGGCATCTATTGTGTATAGGGGGCAGAATGTAGACTTTGGCGTACCATATTACTACCTTATCAAGCTTGACTTTCCTGTGTATGAACCTGAAAACTGTCCCCTGTGCAAACAGGGAATACCGGCAGTCAAACCGGGCAGTAGAAAGTAGAGACAACATCACGATAAGATAGAACATATAGATGATCGGATATCACACAGCTTCAGTCAGAAGACAACATATGGCTAGGAAACATGCCAGCATATAACAAAGGTTGGGAATCTACCTAATAAGAAGGGGGTATTCCATTGCATAGTTACAACAAAAGAGTTAACAATACTTCCTTACAAATGGAACTCATTCAATAGTACAGATGATGAAAATGTTTCACGAAACTCACCCTTAAAATTTCGTCTTTCAATTAACACTAGAAAGAGAGGAATAAGTAATATCGGCAGAATAAAAAAATTTGGATCCGGATATTGCTGAAAGATGAAACAACAGAAACCTATATACTACTATGTTAAGAGGACAATGTTTCGCGAATTTAGAATTATAAAAAAGCAAAGGGGGCTACAGCCCCCTTCATCTATACACCATTATCTTCTGAGGCCTTTACATAAAACATAAGGCTATCATACTGACCATCGGCATCTACATCTTCGGCGAGGAACAGGTAATCATATCCGTCTTTCTGCCCTACATAGTAAACATCTACACTGCCATCATCGTTGGTATCTTTATAAAGATCATCATCAGATACAGAAACACCAAAAGCCTCTGTAACAACATCCCTTATAAATTTCCTTATACCCTTTTCCGTGTAATCATCCTCTTCATCTCTCAGGTCGTTGCCAAAGTAAATAAGATGCCCTATCTCTTCTTTGTGCATGTCTATAAATGCCATCTCACTTTCCCAGCCATAGTAAACACCAAGATCGTCGTAAAGGGTTGTCATAAACTGCTTATATAGCTCAAATGGACCTTCAGCAGGTATATTGTCTACATAATCTGTCAGCCCCACTTTTGGGGTAGTGCACACCCTGGTGCTCCCGCCCTCAAGTGAATGAACCTCTCCATCAAGGTTTTTCTCTTCTATATATGCCTTTACTTCATCCTCACTGACCCCTTCTATATCAAAGCACAGGGCCTCTTCATCTTCTGGGAAGTTTTCAAAACCATCTACACCAGTATCGGTAAGCATGAGATATGTAGCCTTAAAGTGCCTTGCAACATCTGCCCACTGGGGAGATGCCACATAATCAAGTACATGATTGATAACATCAGAAAACACGGTCTTTGTCTCTTCGGTATTGGAAGTAGATGAAGAACCATTATCTTCTTTTTCATCGGTATTTGACGATGTATTCTCGGAACCCTCATCCATGACAAACGACCAAGGACCGGCAATCTCTATGGTAAATGTGTAATTGGTGTCTACGCCAATGTAAAGCTCTTTTCCACCCTCATCAAAGGTGTAAAAACAACCGTCTTCATCGCAATAGATACCATCCTGTGTTATATCTTTAACACCTGCCTTTTTAAACAAACCACACATATAGCTCTTTGCATCAGAAAGAGAAGAGAAATCTCCACTGGAAAATTCCATACGACTACGGAAAAATTTGCCTGAAAAAGTCTCGTCAACATCTTGATATGGGGCAGTAGTATTATCTTTGGTGGGAATAGAGATGTAAAAATCTTTAATAGAGACATCGCCAAGGTTACCAAGGGCATATTTGTAATACTCCATAAGACCTGTAGATGGATCAGATTTAATAGCATTAAGCACATCGGGTATTTCTCCCCTTATACGGAAAAATAGTATATCGTTATCTGTATCTGCATAGGGTTCATAATCATCTGGCACACCAAAGGCAGCAGCCAATGTTTTTATATCTTTGTCCTTTATATCAGATATGTCAAGGGCATAACTGCTACCTCCGCTGTCTACGGCAAAGTATCTTACACGACATACATATTTCTGGAGAATAGCTGTTCCCTTATCTCCGGCATGATTGGCTATCCACTCCTGAAGAGAGGCATACGCACCCTCGCCACCGTCACATGTCTCAACGGAAAAAGAACTTTCAGAAGAAGATTTATTTGAGCTGTTATTTTCGCTACTTTCAGATGTCTGTTGGGAAGAGTTATTTTCTGAACTCTGGGAAGAGCCTCCTCCTGATGGACCACATGCACTCAGCACAAGGGAAACAGACAGCAAAAGGACAATAAGAATAAATAGTTTCTGCAATCTCTTCATAGTTATACACCTCCATAGAAAACTGACGGGACATAGCCCTTACCACATTTTACAAAATTTTGAGAGGGGATAAACTTATTTTACACACCTATATGAATAAGACCCAGATATACCCCCATGAAGAAGGCATTGGCTTCTTGAGAAGAAACAGAGGTATATGCAATAGCGTCAATCATCTTTACCTTGTGAGGAAACTTATTGTGATATTTTTGTCGCATATAGTTCCATACACGATATCGGTTATACCATGGAATGGATGGATGATAGATACTTGACGGCACATACAGATAGGCCACCGAAAAGCTCACAATGGCGGCAAGAAACGCAAAATATGTCAACCCAAAGTAAGGAATAGACCATGCCAATGTAGACATAAAGAAAGAAAGGGCATATGTAGACTTATATTTATCATAGGCAAGCATAATATGCCGCGGTAAATTAAATGGAGGATATCTATCAAAGGGATATGGAGGCTTAAACTCCGTAATAATATGGGTAAACATAATTAAACCAATGTGTTGTATACGGGTAAAAGCCTTGCTTTGTCTATCAATAGCAGCCTGTATATCAGGCTCTGAAAGATATTTTATCAGAGTGCTAATGGTAAGAGCATACTGAAAATCGTCACGATTATAATCTATAGATATAGTTTCCCTAACAGCAGCTTTTTTCAAAACATCACACACCTCATCAAACACAAGAGATACACCACCACATTTTCTAACATACATAACAATATCATCGTCGTAAGGTTCGGCTACAATAAGACCACCTTTTATCATTTCAAGAAGAGTCCCCCAAAACACCTGCTCTCCCAATGCAGCATATTTCATCATGCGCTTATATATATAAGAGGGAATATTTTTCTTTGTGAGAAAGCCAATATATACATGGTACGGATCTTTACCATCTACAATATCCTCTATCATCGTAGGATGATACAATGCACCCCTTCTATACGGTTTGCCAACATCTGCCACCACACCATCAATTTTAGCCCCTTCATTTTGATAAAAATCAACAAATATATGTCTTGTACGCATAAATACCCGATAGGACACATATCCCATGATGAGTGCTCCCATGATAAAAGGTAATGTGTATATAAACAGCCATGTGCTATCACCAATATACACAAAGTAAAGCGACAATACCAGAGAAAACACAAGATACCCCCAAGTAAGTTGGGCCGTTTTATACCGCCTGAGAGCATTGAACATCCTCTGCAATCTTTTCATATGTTTATTATACTCTCATCAATAGCCATATCTGAATAATAAGTACCTTATGTGAAAGCAAAAGACATATATTTGTATACAATAATAATGAGCGGAGGTGATAACATTGAGAAAGATGAAGATCATGATGAAGCCGGAAGCAGTATTAAAGCACACAGCCCGTAGAGGACTTACAATATACGGTGTAGCCCTCCATGCAGGCATCTCACCAACGCATATGTACAACATGATGAGTGGAAGGAGAAATGCCAGCCCACGGGTAGCACTGGCTATAGCAAAGACACTGAGGGTAGATGTTACCGACGTCTTTGATATTACTTACCAGGCACAAGACCGGCACGAAGCATAATCTCTGAGGGACGCAGGCCTACTTTAGAAGCATAAATCTGTATTAACCTACCCGAAACATCGCGACACCTATTATAGGACCGAGCGATAATTTCAAGCGATATGTCCTCAGGAGCCACATCAAACAGCCTGCGTACCCCTTCATCTGAAACCTTCTCCAGTATACATGGGTTCTTCACCGTATACAACAAAGCCGGCATCTTTATGAGGCTATATGTATCCTCTGGATATTGCTTTATCCACTTATCTAACACTTTATCGGAGATAAGGGGAACAAATACCTTTAAAGATGTATCTACAACCTCTTGGGGAGATGCCAAACACAAGATATCATCTACCCTATCTCTTATAAGATATGAAATAGCCATCACATCAGTTTCTGACATATCCATTAGTGCTTCTTTTAAAGTAGGAGTACTGACATGAGGCAATATAACACTACAGTGAGGACCGTATATGCCAATAGCAAACACCAAGAGACGGGGGGGTATATATTTCCACATGTCAGATGGAGCTGATAACATATCCGTTATCAGTGGGGCATCAAGGCTCTGCCACAATTTCCAAAATACATCTGTGGTATAACCACCTCTATTTTCAAGAATCTCAATAATATTTTTTCTGGTTCTCTGGGGAAGCATATCTACAACCTCGGCAAGATATTCCTCATGGCTAACCAACCAACGAACAAATGTGTCTGGTAATACATCGGCGGATAGTTCATGCCCTCTACGCAGCAGAGTGTATATAGAATGAGATGATAGTAGAGGAATAATCTCATAGGGAACGAGTATATCTACATCTGCAACTTTAAGAAGTTCATCTATCTCAGATGGAGAAAAACAAGACACATCACCTGATAACCTATATGCCTCTTCAATAGATATATAGCCCTGTCTATACAAGGCT
>JAMORD010000058.1 GCA_027063755.1 bacterium
CACGTATCTGATGGGTTCTTCCTGTAGATAAAATTGCACGCATAATAGATATATATCCATACTCCGTGTTTACTGTTCTCAGTACATGAAAAGTTGTCTGTGCATGTTTACCCCAAGGCACAACGGCCATACGAATAGGCACATGGGGATCCCTATATATAGGTGCTGATACAGAAAATGTGTCTCCCGGCACCAAACCCAATGCAGCAACACGATACTCTCTGTATACATCTTTATTCTTTATCATATCTACCAGCACTTGATAGGCCCTCTTGCTTCGTGCAACTATCATAAGACCACTAGTCTCTTTATCAAGACGATGGACAATACCCGGTCTCTCTTCACTTCCAACCCCAACAATTTCTGGGTATCGTTTAATAAGGCCATTAACGAGTGTGCCATCGGGATTACCACTACCCGGATGTACAACAACACCAGCAGGCTTTGAAACAACGATAATATCGCTATCCTCCCATACCACCTTAAAGGGCACATCTTGAGGTTCCAACGATGTGGTATCTACAATCTGCCACTTTAGAGAAATATTACTACCAGCATGGACTTTGAAAGAGGGTTTCGTAATATACTTTCCATCAACAGCAACACCCTGCTGTTTTATGAGGTCGCTAATCATACTCCGAGAGAAACCCTCTTCTTTCAAATGAGAGTGCAATACTTTATCAAGTCTTGCTGGTGAATCAGCTGAAAAAGATAGACTTATGTCTTTATAATTTGCCATGCCAGTAGAATCACCCCTACATCAATCATAACATCGGCGAGATTGAAGTATGTATGGCCAACAATAGGTAAAAACGGTATATGAAGATAATCAATAACATAGCCATAAACAAGGCGGTCAAGAACATTGGAAAAACCACCAAGAAGGATAAGAGACAATCCACATGAAGGATGTTTATAGGTGTAAACCGAAAGGATAAGCAAAACAATAAATGAAATAACATCAATATATGGCACATGAAGACCAAAGGTTGCCCCCCTATTGGCAAGGAAACGGAAGGTTATTCCCCACAGTGTTTGCAGGGAATAACCTTCCAATACTATCCATTTAAGCACACGGTCCAATAGAAAAACCGCAAGCGCTACTGCTCCGAATGCTTTAGATCCAGTGCACATTCTAAGCATAGGTCAGGATAATCAGGATCCGCTCCAATATTGGTTTTAACCTTCCAACACCTGGGGCATTTCTGACCTTCGGCTTTGGAGACCTCAACCTTTAGTTCATCACCTTCATGGACTTCCACATGAGAAACAATGAGAAGCTCTTCTAAGTCTATACCAGAAGTTTCAAGGATAACCTTATCGGTGGGCTTGAGCCACACTCTTACAGAAGCATCAAGGTTATGACCAAGCACTTTCTCAGCCCTGAGCTTTTCTATCTGCTCATTAGACATCTCTCTTACAGATAGGGCTATTTCCATTGCACGCTTCTCTTCATCAGATATATCAAAGTTGTGAATATCAAACTTAGACAGGAAGATACTCTCTTCGGAGACAAATCCCCTTTCCTTCAGTGCATCCCACATGTCTTCAGCGGTAAAGGGAATAATAGGTGCAAGAATCTGAGCAAATGTCTTGGCAATATAGTAAAGTGCTGTCTGTGCACTGCGACGCTTAAGGCTCTTCTTAGGCCTCAGGTAAAGCCTGGATTTGACAGCATCAAGATACACAGCAGAGAGC
>JAMORD010000059.1 GCA_027063755.1 bacterium
TGACTTTTCTTTCAGTGGTATGAAGACGGCGGCCCGCCTTGCATATGAAAAAGATGGTATATCCCCAGAGGCCGTTGCCCGTGGGCTTATGGAGGCTGCTGTGAAGCAGATTATTATGAGACTAAAAGATATAGAAAAGAATAGGGGGGATATGCCCCTTGTTGTTGGGGGTGGTGTTGCCGCCAGTAAGTTTCTCAGAAAGAAGATATCAGAGCGCTTTAAAGATGTTTACTTTGTGCCACGGGAGTGGTGTACAGACAACGGTGTTATGATTGCATATACGGGTATGCACCTGTATGAGAAGGGTTATACATTGCCTGTGGATGCAGAGGTTGACCCGGTGGGAGTGTTGTGGCATGAATAGACTATTGATATTTACATCGGTTTCACCTTCGCTTGTTGCCATATGGGAGGATAAAACGGTATATGAGATTTCTGTATCAGGTGGTAAAGGTTCTAAGTTCTTGTCGCGTATCTTGTCTGCTTATCCCCTGAAATATGATGAAGTATGGGTTGGTATAGGGCCTGGTGCGTTTACAGGTACCCGTGTTGGTGTGGCGTATGCACTAGGGCTTGTGGCGGGGCTGGAGCTTGATAGAGTGTATGTTTTTGATACCTTTGACTTTTTATATGCTCCATTCTATGGAAAAGATTTGCAAGTTGTCATACCAGCCCGTAGAGGTGAGGTGTATAGGGCGTTGTATATTGGGGGAAAGAAGGTAGAAGAAGGGGTTTATAAGATTGATGGGATAAAAGATGATGTGCCTATACTGTCTTATGTTAAGCAGATAGCCGGCACGGTGAATATGTTGAAACCATCTGTAGCACATGTTACTGCCATGATAGAACATGGACTTTATAGAAGTGTGCCCCCCGAGAATGTAAAGGTGAGATATCTTAAGCCACTGACGGAGGAGTATAAGGTCTATGGTAGAGGTTAGAGAAGCTACTTTGTCAGACTTATCGGTACTTATGGAGCTTGATAAGAATCTTGGTGGTGCCGTGTGGGGCGAAGATGAGTGGAAAAATATTTTATCTTCCCAGTTTTATAAGACATTTATTGCCGATTGTGATGGTGAGATAGCCGGTTTTATGACAGTGTATGTCGGTGTGGCCGAGACACATCTTATGAAGATATTTGTTAGAAGGCTCTTTCGTGGTAGAGGTATAGGACATAAATTTATGGATAAACTTATAGATGTGGCTAAGGATTCTAAAAAATTTATGGTATTCTTAGAAGTTGCTACTTCTAATCAAGCGGCTGTAGATATATACAAAGAGTATGGTTTTAGAATACTTAAGGTGCTTCCCGACTTTTATGGGGAGGGGAGTGATGCATATCTCATGCTAAAAGAGTTAGGGAGGGATGATATGGTGGAGATAATAAGAGTTGGATTGGGGAGCGAAGATGGAAAAGAGATGATAAATGACCATCTTGGTGAAGCCCCTTATTTTTACATCTATGATCTGACAAAAGATGGGTATACCTTTATTGAGAAGAGGGTTAACGATGCTCCAGAGGAGAAAACCCATGGTGATCCAAGAAAGAGACAGCGTGTGCAGGAGATACTGAAAGACTGCGATGTACTGCTTGCACCACAGGTGAGTACATCGTTTGTAAAAATGAAAGACCAGGGTAAGTGGCAGCCTGTTGTTACCAAAGACCTCACAGATATAGACAAGG
>JAMORD010000060.1 GCA_027063755.1 bacterium
ATGCTGAAACAATAACGGCGACAACTACAAATAGAAATACAAATGCTATTAAGAATCTATTTCGCACCATAGAACACCATCCTTCTTATAAAGGAAAAATACCCTGCATACTTCTTCAAGTTCAAAGGAACATCTGAAGGATTCCAATACTCAGAGGGCATATAAAGAGGAACATGATAGAGGTTATCTGTAAAAACTATAAAACTTGTTTTAGCAGGATCATGAATAAAAAAATTCTTCCCATAAGTATCTGTTGAATAAAAAGTTTTCTTATTGTAATCTTTCACCTTCTCTCTCCATGTTTCACTGGAAAACAACTGGGCCATAGAAGGTATCATTGTATCAGGCTTGTAAGATCTATACTCAGCATCTCCTCCACCATACATATTTGAACCTACAACAACAAAAGCATGGCTGTGAACGTCACTAACAAGTTTGTATTGTTTGGCAATTGAGTCGTAGCAAACACTAGTGATTCCATTGTAAGAACATCTATAAATAGAAGCATACACAACAACAGGATATCCCATATGAAGCCAACTGTGCAACTCTCCTATATTTTCCCACTGACTGCGATTCTTTCTGTTGGTATTTTTATCGTCAAATACAATAATACGAGGATTATGGTAATCATCGTTTTTTCCATCTTTAGAAGCATATAATACTGCCCTTGCATCTGCAGGCATCATCCATGTTCTCCCTATCCTTTTATATATGCTCCACACATCGTATTGTCCCTTCAAAAGGTTGGGCTTTATACTTTTCAGATACTGAAGAGACATAGACACAGATGTTATAAAACATGCTTCATTTGTAGGTTGGGTTACAAATGGAACATTATATCTAATGGTAGCAGCCCAAACACTAACAGGCCTTACCAAACTAACAACTAACAAGAAAGAAAGGAAGAAAGAAAAGAACCTCAAACCATAATCTCTCATTTTTATTCCCCCTTTAGAATAATCTAGATATTCCTTACTTACCGCGCGAGCACAGGTATTATAACATAACAAACTTATAAATAAAATATAAGTAACGGTTTTAGCTGACATAAAAACAAATAAGACTATACATAACTACAATGATATTTAATAAAGAGTTTCTCTCCCCAGATGGAAAACGAGAGTTTTTATCTCACCTGTATAAAAAACTCAGTGGCACCCCAAAGTATAAAAGCCTTATCAAAAAAGAGGTGCTCTCCCTCCAGAAGCATGTGCTGGGAGAAAGCACCTACAAGGCATTCGTGTGGAAGGGGTAGGTTATCTAATATACGGCCATATAAACAGCATCATCCTTATCTGATATTTAAATGGAGTTTTAAATATTTCTTCTTTCCACCTTTTCTCAAGCATCTCATTAGATGGACTCCTTCCTGTCATTTCCATATATCTCATCAATGCCCCTTGAGACATCCTATCTACCGCCGCAACTCCTTTCCAATCACTATGCTCAAGTCCCATATATAACCCCATACCATAGGCAAACAATATAACCTCTATAGATATCCATACCAAGATCACTATAACTATTAGCCCTATAACTAATTTAACCTTACTGTTCATCGGGTAGCCCCTCCCTACATAGCTCATCTATAGTTATCCCCTCATATGTTTTGATATCATCTGAAACACCTGCTTCCTTACTTGTTGAAACCTTAACAATGGGCTTGTCTATCCAA
>JAMORD010000061.1 GCA_027063755.1 bacterium
AGAAAGAGCTGCAGGAAATGGCATATTATCTAGACTTTTTTCTCTTTATTCATGTTTCATGGATAAAAACCCATTATAAAGAAGCATATACGAACATTTGGCATATGCAATGGAAAAATGAGGAAGTGCATTGCTGTAAAAACTATGTTAGTCGTGAAGAATGGTTGAATTGTATTGAATTAGCACATTCTAAGGTATTAAAGGAAATAATTTCTATATATGGGGAATTACCTTCTTATGTTTCAAATATGCTTGCATGGATGGTAATTTACAAGATATGCTCGAACTTGTAGTTTTGAGAAAGCATACTTTGAGTATATATAGGTGATGAGCGCACATATGAAAACGCTGTAGTGCTGAGGGCTGTTGTCTCCACCGACGGCATGACAGCCGACTGGGCAAGGCTACCATATGACTTCCTTGACCATGTAGCCCGCAGAATAGTAGGCGAGGTAAGGGGCATAAACAGGGGGGCATATGATATCACATCAAAGCCACCGGGGACCATAGAGTGGGAGTGAGGTGCTTTTAAAGCTTGAAAAAGCCCCCGATAAGGGGGCTTTTTATTCCTCGGGGAAAAGGTGGGGGTATTATAGAAGAAAAACATATATGGAGGCGATAACATTGCGTGTACCTATTGTTAAAACACCTACAATGTATCTTGATGACCTTGGCGTGTGGGTGAAACTGGAAAACCTCCAGTATACAGGTAGCATAAAGGTGCGTCCTGCTTACTTTATATTGGAAGATGCCATGAGAAAAGGGATACTGAAGAAGGGAGATACCTTTGTAGAGGCTTCTTCTGGCAACACGGCCATTGCCATGGCACACCTTGCCCCTATACTTGGGCTGAAGTTTAAGGTGGTGCTCCCCACAGATGCGTCCCCAGAGAGAAAAAAGATACTACGCTATCTTGGTGCCGATGTGATAGAAGTTGAAAGGGACAAGGTAATAGATACAGTAAGGCATATGGCAGAAGAAGGGGGCTATTTCTACACAGCCCAGCACTACACACCTATAAACGGTCTTGCCCACGAGCTGACAACGGGCCCTGAAGCCCTTGCCGACCTTCCCGATGTGCCCGACTGCATAGCCCTTGGAGTGGGGACCGGTGGGACCATATCGGGACTTGCCCATTTCTTCAGAAAGCTGAAACCTGATATCTATGTAGTTGGTATCAGACCAAAGGAGGGCACGGTGATAGAAGGCCTTAGCAGAAACTACCTACCTGCATATGACAAAGATGCTGTGGATACAGAGATAGAGATTGCCCCTGAGGAGGTGTGGGAGTTTCACGGCTACCTTGCCAAGAAACATGGACTATTTCTTGGCTATTCGGCAGCTGCTAACATATTAATAGCCCATAGGCTGAAGACAGAGAGAAGGTGCGACATTGTCTTTACCGTAGCCCCTGACGGCGGAGATAGGTATATAAGTAGGTTGTAGATAAAAATTGGATTATTATGTAGTATAATGTAAATGATTTTATTAAAACTTGTTGGAGGCGTATGTAGTGGATTGGAGACAACTTGTTGAACCTATGGTCAGCGTATTAAGATCTGCTCGTTGTGCAGGCACATACATAATTTCCCGATCTATTTATTACTTTTTAAAGAAATGCTATGTTGATGTCATCTCTTCTCAGCTTATGTATCATTCTGCCTTTGCAACACAGGCAGTTAGTTCTATTGATGATATTTGTGATGATTTAGGAGAACCGTCCAAAAGAGATAGTCTTGTTAGGTGTTTTTTGTGTTCACTAGATAAATTAGTTGGTTATGTTATAGATGAATCTGGAAATGTTATAGATCCTTATGTGTATTGGCGTATATCCCTTATGGTGAATCCTTATTTGCTATGGAGTTATTGGGCCTTAAAAAAAGGTTTATCTTGTAAGATAGATGCTTTGGATGATTTCCTTATACCTCTTAGAAGGTCTATTCAGCTTGACTCTCCTATTGATAGGCATGTTCATTTTGAATCCTCTTTGTATCCTGATGATTTGATGAGTTTTCTTCTAAGTAATGAGGGAATTTTATGGTATTCGAATGTGAAGAGAAAGATGGAGAAAAATCGATCTAGAAATAGCGTTAAACCAGATAGGTTTGTTCCTATAGTACCAGCAGATAAGAGAATTGTAAGTGTTGAAAAGTTGTGGGATGAATTTCCGCATTATACACTTACGCGTTATGGAAAAAGACTTTGGCAAAACATGATTGTAAGTACCTGGGAGATGTTTGTTTCCTTATCTGGGAATATTCTTCTTCTAGGCAGAAAGCCTTCTTCCATGGATATTGCTATATTCCTTTCTGGTAATTTTACAAGTCGCCCCTTTGTTATATGTAAGGATTTTCCGACACTAACACGATGTCTTTTACAGGTTGTATGGAATGAGTGGAATGACAACCGAAAAAGGATTTTGCTGTCCGACTATGCTGTGTTTGCTTTGATCCTTTCTAATATTTTGTGGGCATCATTTGGTGATACTAGAGTTGAAGGATTGAAAATATTTGCGGAAGGTATATATAGTCATCCTCTTAAGGATATATCAAAGGGAATAAGAAAGCAACTAGTAAAAAGGTATTTGAAAGGAAAAACTGTTACTCATAGTAGTTCTAAGGTTATTTATTGGTACGAGAGAAGTATATTGAGAAGAATGGGAACCAGCAATGCGACAGAATTAAGAATTTCTCTTCTAGATAACCATTTTGATGGCGGAAAACTTGAAAATACACTTGGTGTGATTCAAAGAGATTTGCAAGAAATAGAAGATAAAAAGAAAATAGATGTTGTTCTGCATTATATAAAGTATATTAGGAACGAAAAGGAGAGAAGCGATCTAATATATAACCTTTTTAGTGGAAGAGTTCATAAATATGTAAAGAAGTGGGTTAATGAAACAGAGTCTACATTCCTTTATTTAATTAATAATGTCGGTAAAGATGAGATTAGAGTTATTGCAGGAATTGATGCTGCTTCTGATGAGATGTGGACACCTGTATGGTTGCTGGCGCCTTTTTATAGGTTTTGGTATGTTGGTGTTTTATTATACGCGAGTAAGTTAAAACTTGATTTTAGAAGAATGACCTTTCATGCTGGCGAAGATTTTCTTGATATTGTTAGTGGTATTCGCCGTATGTTTGATGTTCAGATGATGATAGATGAGTTTGGTACAGGTATTAAAGGTATTGGCCATGGTATAGCCTTTGGTGTTGATCCTTTCCATATGGGTTTAGGAACTTCCGTTATACCGTTTTTTGATTATTTTATGAATATTTGGTTCCTTACGTACCTTTATGAAAGTTATTCTATGCCAGATGGTTATTCCATGGAGTTTAAAGGGGTTATAAGAAAAGAGATGAAAAATCTTACAAGTAAGATAGGGATGCCAGACTTATCTTTGGAGGATTGGATGATGATGTATCCGCTGTTGTTTAAAGTACCGGCACTTTTTATGGGAGAAATATTCAATCATGGTTTGGTTAAGAGAATTTGGTATACATCCAATGGTCTTGAGCAATTATGTGATAGTGGGAAAAATGTTTCTAGTCTTATTAAAGTTATGCGTGCTTTGACATCTGAAGAGAAGAATAACAAGGCGAAAATACTAGTATCACCAATATTTCCTCCTGAGGTGCTTTCTGTTAGTAAACAAGAAGAAATTGTTAGAATGCTTTCTGACTTGATAAAGAAAGGTATTAATAGAAAAAAAATAACACCTGAGATTTGTGTTACCTCTAATATGCTTATCAGGGATATTAAGGATCCTTTTATCCATCCATGGGCTTCTCACTATGCAGAAAATGGGGAGTATAGTGTGGGAACAGATAATCCATTGTTTACCTTATCTATTCCCGAACTTGAACTTTATTTCTTACATAGAAAAAGGAGGGGATAGCATGCCATATACGGTTATTGATTTAACACCAGAAGACTTGTATACCAATGTGTTCGGTGTTAGCTACGGAGATAAAAATGACGGTAAGAGAAAAGATATTTTTATTGTTCAGCAGTATGTTGACTTTTTAGACGAAGTAGAACATCTTGTATCTCAAAGTAACGATGGGAAAATGAAGGGAATATTTCTTGATGGACAAAGGGGAAGTGGTAAAAGCACAATTGTATTTAATCTTTTGCGAGATGAGGATTGGTTAAATAAACATAGTTTTCTTCCTTTACCAGAACCTATAGATTTACCTTCTACAAGTATGTCGATTCTTGTATGGTTTCTTAATTTTCTCTTGTTTCTAAGCGGAGATATTGATGGAGGAGTAGATGTTTGTGAGAAATCGGATATTTCGGATTTGATGGGATTAGCTAAACAGATAGAAGTTATAGTTAATAGCGACAATGTAGACTATTGGACTCAAATTAACGTAGAAATTTTTCAGATAAGATCAAAGATAGCGAGTGTTGCTAAAAGAGTTTTGGAAAAGAAGAAAAAGAAGTATTTTCTTATTGTGGTTGATGATCTGGATATGGCGCAAAGCCAATTTATTGCTCGTTTCTTTAGGGATGTTTATTTTTTCTTAGGGGATGTGCCTCTGGTTGTGATAGGAGTGGGGGATCTTTATCATCTATTGAAAATTTTGTGTTTGTATGAGGTTAACGAGTTGAAAGTAAATGGTTCATGTTGGGAGGGAGATGAAGAGAAATATATTATTGATGAGCGTATAAGAGCTAGATTTGAAAAGGTCTTTGGTTCTGTTTATAATATTGTTCCAATATCTAAGGTGGGTTTCTTTGTTAGGTATCCTGTTTCTAACAAAATTTCTTCGCAGACGGCTTCCAAACCGTATAAAGATGTTTCTTTGTCTACTTATATAAATAACTTTGTTGCTAATGGTTATCTATTCAGTTCATTAGTTGCATGGTTTTTGCTTCAGAATGTTTCTCTTAGGCAACTTGTAATGATCCTTACAGAAATAGAGATTGCAAGAAGAGAAGGGAAAAAAATTATGTTTCATGAGCTTTTTAAAATATTTGTCCGTAAGTTATATGTGGATTTGATATAAGAATTTGATAGGAGGCGAAAACTATGGAGAAACACAGAGTGTATCTTGCTTTTCTTCGGAATCTTCTAGATAAGTTGAGAAGGGTATCTGCTAATAGAAATGTAAAAGCCTCTAATTTTTGGGATTTTATTAAAGAAATAGATGGTTCCCATAAGAATACATTCATTTTGCAGCAGTACTACCGTGAACTTATTTTTGAGAGAGAAGAAGATACAGGTCTGTATAAGATCTACCCATTTCCAGTTATGTTTAATCGAATTTTAGATCTTATAGTTATGACAAGCTTGTTTGCAAGAGATGAAGTTTATGATTATCGAGATCTTATTGATGTTCTCCGTGATTTTATAGACGAGTTTGAAAAATATCTGGATATGTATCCGGAAATGACCTGTAGAGAAGGGTGTGAATGGAATAGGAAAGAAAAAAGAAAACGGGAATCTGAGGAAATTTCATTGAGTGATTCAGAGGATACGTGTGATCATAGATGCAAAGATGATGAATATGTGAATGATACTGATTGTGATGTTTCGGCTGGGATGAATCCTTTTTCACATACTCTCTCCTATTATGATTTGATAGTTTCTACTCTGACAGATAGAATTAATGAGAATGAATTTGAGATTTTAGAGAAAATGGAAGAGGAAGATTTAGAGGATGAACCTCAGGATAGTGGTAACAAAAAGTATCAGGAGAATAAATTATCTACTATAAAATCATTTTATTATGAACTAATGCGATTTGGTATTTTTCCCCAAAGTGCATATACTGCAGGTCTAGATAAAGTTGCTATAACTGTTGATTTGCCGTTAGGACGTGTTAAAAAGGCGATTGTTGTTTCTTTGACTTTGGCAAAATGGCTTGCTGAGTTTGTTGTAGACGAGGAATTTGTACTAAATATAGATGGATGTTGCTTTGATGTTAGTGAAACCATATTTTCCGAAACATTGGTACCAATTTTAAATGATAAAAGACGACTTCAAGAAATTAGAGATTATGTTATAGCTCAAGGTCTTACTTCAAGGGCAAGAAACATAAACGTTATTGGTTTTGAGATAGTTCCCTTGTTGGCAACTGGTATCTTCTATTTACCTTTTATTAATTGTATTTGCCCTTCATGTAGTATCAATGTTAAACTGAATCAACCTACTGCTTTGAGATTTGCCAATATCTATCCTAAGATGATAGGAACTATTGTATCAAGCGTTAAATGTGATTGTTTTAAAGGTTGGTATGAATGGGAGAAATTTGTATGGTGTTATCAGGAATGTAAGTATCTATTCGAATTTAGAGAAATTGTGGATAAAAAGAATAGACAGGTAAGTAATTATAGGGGTAAGAAAAAGTCAAAGGGACAAAATACCGGTGTTAAACCGAGAACCCCAGTATATAAAAATATTGTTAAAGCATTTGATAAAATCTTTGCTAATAAATCTGATAAGGCTTATAAGTATTGGAAGAAAGAGTTATCGTTTCTTTTTAATCATAAGCATCTTTCTGATGATGATATAGAATCAATAAGCAGCGGGGCAAAGTTAGTAGCGGTAGAGCTTTATAAATGGCTTGAACATAAGAAAGACAGACAAGGAAATGACATTTATAATTATGGAAAAAAGACTCAGAGAATTCGGGATTTATGTGTTTGGTTGTATAGGAATAATGAACAGGGTCAGTAACTGCTAAGGCGAGGGGAATTTATTTTCCCCTCTTACTTCACCGTAGCTCCCGACGGCGGCGACAGGTATATAAGCAAGCTGTAAATTTAAAATCTTGGAGTTTTATCCCATTTAATGGGTGCACTTTTCTTCGGGCTTTCCGTTGTTGTATCCAAGCATTGGCCAATATTACTAGCCATGCTTGGGCATGTGTAAAATATATAATGGTTGCTATGATGATATTTTCGGCGTTAGCTCACCTTCTAAAAATGCCGTCACAATAAGTTGTGTTGCATATATCCACCACGATTCAAACCATAGGGTTAATAGGGGTAGATGAGTGCCTGCTGAGAATATACCCAAAAGACCCTATACAAACCATAAGTCTGATAGTATGACAAATGTGAATGAAAAACACATAATAAACAGATATTAGTTGTATGTCGTTCCAGAGTTTTCTACGACTGCGATACTCCTTTGTCGCTATGATCTTCTGCACAAGGTATAGGTTGTCTATCATCCATCGTGTGCGTTGTTTGAACCATACGGAAAATTTTTCTGATTCTTGTTTCCACGATTGAGAACGGGGTTCTATGGCTATGAGATAGTCACGGGCTGTGAGGGTAAGACTCTGTTCGGCATCTTTGGCAAGGGCGTATTTGTCCCAGCCTCCTATTTCATCGAGCATATGCCTTTTTATCATTATGTTTGTGCCAGGGAAGCTACCTAACTTAAGGAGTTTCCACCTGCCAGATTGCATAGTTATCTAATATAGCAAGCTTTCTAACCCGATCATGGTTGTTAGTATCGTCTTGTACATGTTGTGAGACCGATAGTATCCGGCAGCCCCTCCATATTTTTCGTTTTCCATGAGTTTGTAGACAAGGAGATTTACGGCATCGGGGTTAGGTCTATTATCGGCATCGTAAACGGCGATAACTTCTTCGTAGCTAATGTGCCTTCCGTAGTTGAGAATACGGGATTTTCCTTTAGGTTCTCCCGGTGGCACTTTCACATGATGTATATTGACAAATATGCCTGCCCAGAATTCGGCTATGTCACCTGTTCTGTCAGTGCTATTGTCGTTGAGTGGGTATATGTTCATAGGGCCTTCATATTCAAGAGATGCTATTGCATCAAGTGTTTCAAATAAGACAACTTCTTCATTGGGGGGCAGGGATAAAAACGGCTACACTATGGTATGTTAGGCTCTTGCTCCATGGTTTCTACTTTGTATATGATGCCCAATATACCAAGAATAGTGTAATAAAACATGATGCCCCAGAAGGCTACCACGATAAAGTAAAACAGCCAAGATAGTGCTTTAATAAATAGCATTGCTGTCATTGTGTGTGATCCCTTATAATTTTCTCATTTATCTCCTGATTTTCTGTTGCCGATATGGTATTATATATTTCCATATACTTTCTCAGTTCTTCTCCCAATATTCTGGGATGTTTTCCCAGCTTCTGGAGTATTCTATTTATCACTATATTGGCTTTATCTGTATCTGTTCCCTGTAGCATGATGACAAGGGTGTTATTTCCAGTCTTCCCTACTATGTTGTATCCCCTTCTGATGCTATCGAGTATGGTATTACCTATAATTCTTAAAAGGGTCTCGGGCTCTTTGCCCAGAGGGGTTTTTATCTTTATGAGATTTTCTTCCTCTGTGTATATCAGGGCTACTATGAGCCACCACGACAGGAATATGGTGGCAAAGAGCAGTTGATGGGTAATTAGTTGAACCTGATTGACACGCTAGTGTAGCATGGCATAGGTCACCACAAATAGCGATAGTCCAAATATGATGGTGCTCGCAATAATGATACAACTGAGAATAGAGTAGGTATACATGATAATAAATGTTAGCAACGCAACGACAAGCAGTGGGAGAAATTCTACAGCTGATAAAATATGACCTCCTATATATGTTGGTATGATTCCTATTATCGATAACACACCTATGAGGTATGTTTTTACCTACTTTATGCGATATGCGATTTGATACCAATTGTTCAACTTACGTTTTTCTACCTAATATTTGCTTTATATAAGTATTATATCTCAAGATAAGAACTGTTCCAATGATATATTGCTATAAAAATTTGTTTTAATTTTATAATATCTTTTCTTTGGGCTGGCACGGATATAGCACGGCCATGAGCACAAGATGCCTATCGCTTCTCCACTGGTAATACTCTATATCGTAGAGTTGGCCATCGGCATTGATGACAAAGGGTATGCGGGCATACAGCAGAGAGCAGGACATGTATGAGGCAAAGACCATCTGCGGGCTATGGTATATGTGTCTCCTTTGTTATAGTTGCCGGGCATCCATGCTCCAACCCATGTATGCAAGCCCGTTTTCTTCTTCCACTGCAATGCCGACTTCATATAAGAGATTTTTCGTACTCTGTGCCTGTGGTCCACTGCTTGTTTGTGCCTATCTTGGGGTTGGGGCCTGCTGTGTAGAAGTGCCACTCTCCCATGATATAGTTGTCACCTGGTGGAATATACAGCTCATCAAGATAGTACGGATTCGAGGTATAACGGGATCGTATGAATATGTACGGTATGGGTCTACTTTTCTTATGATTGGTATCACCTGTTTGTAAAACTCGTTTAGGAGATCTGGGTAGTTATTGAGTTTTTTACCCACCTCAATAATCATGTCGTAGGACAGCAGGTAGGGATAATCTTTAAACTCATGAGCTATCTTATCCCAAAATGCCACTGAATGTTTTAGTGTATGCTGGGAAGGATGCTTGTGAAGTCTTTGGTGGCATATGCAATGAAGCCCCACCTTAAAGCAGTCGTCTACCACACGGTGCAGGAGCGCTATAGTCTCTGTGCTGTCGCCTGCCACACGTATGCGGACATGCTGAAAACCTATATTTTTAAAGTCAAGGATCACTGTGGCCGTGTAGCCCTGTCTCCACTTGTTAAATGTTACCCAGTTTGCATCTATGCCAATACCAAGCATGCGCTAATACTCTGCTGGTGATATAGGGCTATGAATAGGATTCAGAGCCTTGAGTGCAGGTATGTTGCCCAGCAGTATAGCCAGTATAGATATGATGACTGCCATCTGTTTATGTTTCATGTCTATTACCTTCATGGGCCACATATTTTCCAATCCCTTTTTATACACATAAACGCCTTTCATAAAGATATACAATAAAAGGTGAAAGGGGTGGTTGCCGTGGAGTACGATCTGACAAAGCCGATAGAGATAGCAGAGGATGTTTTCTGGGTAGGTTATGTGGTACCAGATGACCCATTTCAGTGTCATGTGTACCTAATTAAGAATGGAAAAGAGAGCATTCTCATAGACCCTGGTAGCAAGATTGTGTTGCCCGTTGTGCTTGAGAAGATTGTGTCCCTTGTGCCCCTGAGAGATATCAAATATATTATCTTTCACCATCAAGACCCAGATATTACCGGCTCATTTGAGATTCTTGAGCAGCTATTTCCGGAAGGAGAGCGTTATGTTATAACCCACTGGCGTAGTGCCACCCTGCTAAA
>JAMORD010000062.1 GCA_027063755.1 bacterium
TGGGGAGAGGATCATATATCTTTGCCCGTGGCGATATCCACTTTGTGGAGATGGCCCTCAATGTCAAACTTCAGGGTGGCATGGCATGGGTAGATGGGCTGAAATCCCGAAAGAAACAGCTTATACCGGCCCTTAGCCGGGTGCTGATGTGAGGTGGGGAAAAGGACAGGGAGTTCCCTGTCCTTTTAATGGTATAAGATGTAAAATCCGTTATTCTTTATGCTGTCTACTTGTTTGCCGTCTATCTGTAGGCTATTATCCTTGATAGTAATGTGGTATGTACCAATTTGTATTGTTGGATCAGGTTGATTGTTATTTAGGGTTTGAATACTGAAGCTGGTATGGGAGATATCTGGCACAACAAAAATCTTTTTCTTTTCATCTTGGCAAAGTAGGTAATGAGATGGTGATAGATATGTGGAGGAGCATGATACAAAACAACTAACGGTGGCTGTTTTCATAACTTGGTTATCAGTAATGTTATATAGTTGGACTACTGTTTGAGGGGTGTTTCCCCTCATAGAGCTGTATCCCCATATTAGATATAGTTTGTCTTGTTTTTTAAATCCCGTCAATATGAAAGGGGGATTTTCATCGGCATTCCATGGTATATGAATCTCCATTATTTTTTTGTTGCCGAGGTATATTTCACCGCCGTTATAGTCATATGCGACTATGTAACCGCCATATATAGGGGCTATGCCTGAGCCAATGGATGGTGAAGGGAAGTATGGTAAAGTAGATGCATAAATAATGTCTGAATCATTGATATGGTATTTACTATCTGGGGGAAGATATACATATATTTTTTTGTTAGTATATGAGAACGACTGAGGAACCAAATTATTATTTATCACGGTAGCTGTCATGACGGTTTGTTCTGATAGTTGTGTGCCGTCAAAGTAAAGAGCTTTTAGGTTGTATATAGTGTATAGTTTGTTGTCATTAGTAGTTGTTATGCCTAGTACCTTTAGTCCTATGAATATTTTCTTGCTTGGGGATTGACCGCATCCCACAAATATCGTTATTATTAGTATGAATACTGTAATTATCAACAAATGTTTTTTTTCTTTCATGCTCTTCTTCCCTCCTTTTTTAGATTAGACGAGGATGAGGAGAGAAGGATTCTTATTTAGTGTTAATGAACATCAAAAACATTCCATTGCCCAATGTAGGTAAGCATGTGTTTTCTGTCACTAGTATGGGAGTCAATATAAATATAGCTTCCTGATACACCTGCTATAACACCTACATGAGCATAACTTTTGTAAGATGCTATATCTCCTGCGACTGGATTGTAGGTGTATTGAATGTGGTTTGTACTGAACAAGTATTCTATAAGTCCATTGACGTTTACCCATGCATAGGAATATGGATACCACCTATAGTCTGTTGTTAGTCCTCCCGCATGTAATGCCTGTGATACAAAATTTGCACAATCATTGCAATAGAAGTAGTTGTATGCATGGTTGTAATATGAGCTATCCATGTATGTTTGGGAATTGCACTTTTTCCAAGTATTGTTTGTATATCTATCTGCCTAAGATACAATGGCAGAGTGAGATACGTACCTGTTATTCATCTGTATTTGTTTTTTCTGCCATAGCCTATACTCTTTTAGAATTCTTGCTTTCCACATATCCTTAGTGATGACATAGTTTTTGAGTGGGAAGAGGACGATTGTGTTGAGAGGGTTGAATCCCATTACCTTTACATTCTTGCCATCATTAACAATGGCGATACCAACGTCTATATCTTTAAAGGTCTGTCCGACAGAGGAATAGGCATCTATACCAGTTTTATTAGATAATTTCTTCATTTTATTTGTAAGGGTTTTAATAAATATAGAGAAGTTTTTGTCGTTTGCTTTTTCTGTCATTAGTTCCCTAAGTGCTTCTATACGGGTATCGTTGCCTACTTTGTAAGTGACAACAAACTCGTAGGTATAAACATCTTTACCTCCTATTTTGAAGTGATCTTTGTTCCATAGGTGATATCTCGCTATAGGATTGCCGACTTGGTCAAAGATTTGATAAAGTCCCTTTGTGGCAAGAGGTAAATATGGATCTTTGTTAGCATAGGTGGGAATAGAAAAGGAACCACATAGCAGGATAGATATGATTGTTAATGTTAAAAGAAAACGCTTCATTTGTTTTACCTCCCTTCTCTTAATATTTCCTTCTTCCTCATCCTCGCCATAATTATTATAGCATTGATATATTAGTATTGTTTGAATTTAATAGTTGGAGAAATGCTTGTAAAGTTGGGAAAAACAGTATATATTGTGTAAAAACTATCATTGGAATGGGAATGTATTATCAAATTGTGATTATCTGATACCTATTTTGTTATTGATACGATTTACAGTGGTGCTAGTGCTTTAGGTGGTAGAAAATAAATGATGGCAAATGAGTTTTTTCGTGTTATGGGATTTAATATGAGTGCAAAGGGATGTGGACGATGTGGACATTTTATGGTATTTTATTGGAGATTTTTTTAACAATCTAGGGGTTTTTTCTTTTTTTATTCACGATGCTGGTGTTGTGTAAATTAAGGTGAATTAAAATGGAAAAATAAAGGTCTGAATTTATTGATACAATGGTATTCTTTTCTTGATAGTTTATCATGTAGAAGGTATGTGGCCTGCCTTTATTTTATCTGAGATACTTTTTATGCTGATAGTATATGTTGGTAATGGCTAAGATGGAGTTTTGTTATTGGATATTTGTTCCAATAAATAGGCTCGTCTATGTTCGTTTATTATGTGAAATGTATGCGGCTTCGTAGGTGATGATGTTACTGTGGTAGGAAAGGATAGAGGTTAATTAGACAAGATTTTCCTCTCACTTATCGGAGGTATGCATTTGGACAGTAGTAGTTATTTCAAAAACAGATAAGGGGTTGATTGTCCTAGTCTATTGACAGTAAACATCAGTTGTGCGAATTTGTGAAAAGAACTGCTGCTAACGGCGACAGGTAAAAAGATATGGATCGGATATGTCTTGGGGATGAGACATAGGGTATGTGAGTGTGCCGACGAGGTATGTTCCTGTACCTGATACAGCATTGGGGCAAGATGTCACGGCGGATAAAGATTCTGGTATAGGAATGTAGTAATATATTGTGACAGTTGAGGAAAATTGCAAGGTATGTTTTATAAGTTTTCCAATAGGTGTTTTGCCGTCATATGGGTAGAACTGAGTGATAAGCGTTTTTATGGTTTCCGGTGTTTGACCTAGAGGAAATCCTGTGGAAGTTTTTTGCATTTTGACATAAGATATAATAACGGGATCCGGGTCTGATATCATGTCTAAATATCCTTTGAGGGCTTTTTCATTTTGAAGAATCTTAGGATCTGTTCCATGTAACAGAACGGTACGTATGTTTGAAAGATATGCTTGCAGTAGATGTTGTGTTTGCTGGAAATGCTCGGATACAGATTGACCACATGCAGCTAATAGTACTACCACACTAAGGACTATTATTAGTATCCTGTGCCTTATATATTTCCTCATATTCCTTCGTCCCCTTTCTTACGCGTTATTATTATATCGATAATTGCGTTTACTCATCCTTCTTAGAGTAGAAATTTGAAGGTAGAAAAAGTTCCATACTTAAATGGATACGGGATTTCCCTTTTCCTTATCAATGATGAGGTTATTTCTTTTGACATATCGCCCTTATCTTGATATAATCTACAAAATCTATTTGGGGGACACATTTGTTGGGGGTGATATGCTTTATGTTTAAAGAGGCTTTGACATTTGACGATGTTCTACTTGTACCCGGTTATTCCGAGGTGCTGCCACACCAGACCGATGTTTCTACGAGACTGACAAGGGGTATTAGGCTGAATATTCCCCTTGTGTCTGCTGCCATGGACACTGTGACCGAGGCAGAGCTTGCAAAGGCCATAGCCCGTGAGGGTGGTATAGGTATTATCCACAAGAACCTGTCTCCGAAGGAGCAGGCCTATCAGGTTTCCCTTGTTAAGAGGGCAGAAAATGGTGTTATAGAGGATCCTATCACCATCAAACCAGACACGACGGTTAGAGAGGCCGACAGAATTATGGGTGAGTATAAGATAGGTGGACTTCCTGTTGTAGATGAGGATTGCCATCTGCTTGGTATTCTTACCAACCGAGATATACGCTTTGCCACAGATATGGATATGACAGCCGGTGATCTTATGACACCCCGCGATAAGCTTATTGTTGCAAAGCCCGGTATCACACTGGAAGAGGCAAAGAAGATACTTCACGAGCACCGCATAGAAAAGCTACCCCTTGTTGATGATAGAGGGTGTCTTGTGGGACTTATTACCATAAAAGATGTCAATGCCGTTATAGAACATCCTCAGGCTGCCAGAGACTCTAAAGGCAGACTTATTGTCGGTGCCGCTGTTGGCACAGGGAAAGACACCATGGAGAGGGTAGAGCTTCTTATAAAGGCCGGTGTAGATGTCATTGTTGTAGACACTGCCCATGGCCACTCAAAGCGTGTCCTTGACACTATAAGGGCTATCAAAGGGGCATGGCCCGATGTCCAGCTGATAGGTGGCAATGTGGCCACAGCAGAAGGTACCGAAGACCTTATCAAGGCCGGTGTGGACGGTGTCAAGGTGGGTATAGGCCCCGGTTCTATATGCACCACCCGTATTGTTGCCGGTGTAGGAGTGCCCCAGCTGACAGCTATTATGGATGCCGTATCTGTTGCAAGAAAATACGATGTGCCTGTGATAGCCGACGGTGGTATACGCTACTCTGGTGATATTGTCAAGGCTTTGGCAGCTGGTGCCGAATCTGTTATGCTCGGTAGTCTCTTTGCCGGCACAGAGGAGTCTCCTGGTGAGACCATTCTTTACCACGGCAGAAAGTATAAGTCTTATCGTGGCATGGGCTCTCTTGGTGCCATGAAAAAAGGCAGTGCAGACAGATACTTCCAAGACAAAGAAGAGCAGGGCAAGTTTGTACCCGAGGGTGTAGAGGGCATGGTGCCATACAAAGGCTATGTCAAAGATGTTGTGCACCAGCTTGTGGGTGGACTGCGCTCTGGCATGGGCTATGTAGGTGCTGCCACTATAAAGGAACTTCAACAGAAGGCACAGTTTGTCAAGATCACCAGCGCCTCTATGAAGGAGAGCCACCCACACGACATATTCATTACCAAGGAATCTCCAAACTACTGGACACAGGGATAACACGGGAGGGGCATGCCCCTCCCTTCTTCATATAAGGGGGGATGTTTGTGAAGTCTGTCTTGGTGCTTGATTTTGGTTCTCAGTATACAAGACTCATTGTCAGGAGGCTGAGGGATAAAGGCTACTACGCTGTGCTCTTGCCACACAGCGTGTCTGAAGATGTAGCCCGTGAGTATGACCCCGGTGCCGTGATACTCTCAGGGGGACCAAATAGTGTGTATGAAGAGGGAGCCCCACAGATGCCAGAGTGGGTGCTATCTCTCAGTGTGCCTGTGCTTGGCATATGCTACGGGCTGCAGCTTATTGCCCACACACTTGGGGGACAGGTGCAGAAAGCACCACACAGGGAATATGGCAGGGCAAGACTACATGTAGACAATGACAGGCTCTTTGAGGGGCTACCCCGTGAGTTTGATGTGTGGATGAGCCATGGTGACAGGGTGGAGAGACTACCGGAGGGATTTTTCTCTATAGCCCACACAAGCGATGCCCCATATGCAGCTATTAGAAACACGGAGGGTACTATGTATGGTGTGCAGTTTCACCCAGAGGTTGCACATACCCAGTATGGCTCTGAGATACTGGCAGACTTTGTTTCTAATGTGGCGGGGCTACAGCCCACATGGAAGGTGGACAACCTTGTAGATGTGCTGATAGACGAAGTTAGACAGCAGGTAGGAGACGGCAAGGTTATCTTAGGTCTCTCCGGTGGTGTAGACTCTTCCACTTTGGCACTGCTTCTTCACAAGGCCATAGGTGACAGGGTGATCCCCATCTTTGTGGATACAGGTCTTATGAGAAAAAATGAGTCCGCCGAGGTAAGAAGTGCCTTTGAAAACTTGGGTATTCATATACACATGGTAGATGCCTCAGAGGAGTTTTTCCGTGCCCTGAAGGGGGTAACCGACCCCGAGGAGAAGAGAAAGCGTATAGGCCACACATTTATAGATGTCTTTACCCGTGAGGCCGAGAGGCTGAAAAAAGAACATGGTGATATAGAGTTTCTGGCACAGGGTACACTGTACCCCGATGTCATAGAAAGCAGTGTGCATGGGGGACCATCACGCACTATAAAGACCCACCACAATGTGGGAGGACTGCCGGAGAAACTGGGCTTTAAACTGGTTGAACCCTTTAGGTATCTTTTTAAAGACGAGGTGCGTGAGATAGCCCGGGCTTTAGGACTGCCCGAATATCTTGTAAAGAGACACCCATTCCCCGGCCCCGGCCTTGCCGTGAGAATACTAGGCGAGGTAACCCCTGAAAGGGTAAAGCTCCTTCAGGAGGCAGATGCCATATTTATAGAGGAGCTGAAGAGGTGGAACCTTTACGACAGCGTGTGGCAGGCCTTTGCCGTTTTGCTGCCCGTGCAAAGCGTTGGTGTTATGGGTGATGAGCGCACATATGAAAATGCCGTGGTGTTGAGGGCTGTTGTCTCTACAGATGGCATGACAGCCGACTGGGCAAGACTACCGTATGATTTCCTTGACCATGTATCCCGCCGCATAGTAGGAGAGGTAAGGGGCATAAACAGGGTGGCATATGATATCACATCAAAGCCACCGGGGACCATAGAGTGGGAGTGAGGGGTAAAGGCAGGTATCTACTGTGGATACCTGCCTTTAGTTAATTATTTTTGGTTCTTGAGGATGTAGGAATTTCTTTGACGATAAAGAGATTGTTGAAAGGTTTGAAGGGATAAACTTTGCAATAGTCCTGGGTATTGTCGTCTTTGCAATCTTTGACTGTGGCTGCTTCCAAAGTGTATGTTTTGCCTTTTAGATTTATGATTTTTGGTATAGAAGCTAACTGCTTTTGAATCGATGATATATCAGATTCTGTTAACTGCAATTCCTTTAGAGATTTTTGAAAGTCTAAGCAGATGATATTATGAGCATTGTTTGATTTGGATAGGAAATCTTGATTAAGGCAAATTAAACCCTGTTTCGTAAGAAAGTACCCCTCATTATTAAATATGATTTCTTGCTTTTTGGGAAATTTTATTGCGGAAACTTGGGAAGTTAAGTTTTTGGAATAACGAGTATACAGATGGAGATTATATATTGTGTTAAGTGGGTTGTTTATGAGGAGGACATTTCTTTGGGAGAATAAAAGAGCTTTGGCATTAGAGACCGGAATTATTATTTGTTTTAGGTCTATACTTGTGATATTTGAGATATTGTTATCATACCTGAATATTAGAGTACACAATTTATTATTGTTTTTGTTTTTTAAATATATAATAAAAGAACTACCATTGGCCATGGTATCGTATTGATAGTAGTTGTCGATGTAGTTATCGATTAATGGAGTACAATCTTTGATCTCAGTTTTTATATTTAGTATTCTTGGGGGAGGATATATTACTAGGTTGTATATCCCTCCAGATAGTTTTATTTGTATAGGAGATTTTATGACTACAAATTCTTTTCTATCCTCACTAAGGAAAAGGGTTCTTATATTTTCTGAGTGGGTGTTTGTTTTAATTTTTATGTTAATAGCGAAGAGACGTTGCGTATAGGATTTAAATAAATCATTTACTTCTGATGAATATGGCGTGTGGTTTTCAACTGGATTTGTGAATAATAATTGACTTAGATATAACACAGATAACACTATTAAAGTGTACGAGAATGTTACTAGAATAAATTCAAAGAAATAGGTATTGATATATTTGTATTCCATCTTATAAAAAATAAGACTTCCCCCAATGAATGTTACTAATGCTGTCAGTAGATTTTTCCAAGTTATAGGGTAATTTATAGTGATCAAGATGAAATCCCATAAAAGAATAATAACAAAAATTTTGTCTAGAGACGTAACTAAAGGATTTGTTGGGGATGTTTTTCCTATAGGTGACATGCGTGCTATTATTGGAAATAACAATATGGTTATGGACAGTACTGAGGTTATAAACCACGGTGAAATGAAGTAATCGACTTTATAATTGTTAAATAACTTAAATATTAATTCAGGTATAAGTAAACCAATAAATAAACTAATCAAAACTGTGGAATTTTCATAAATCTCATATATGTGATGAAAGTCTTTCTCTATATTTATAGGTACAAATATCATGATTGCTATTGTTGGAATAACTAGCACTGCAAATAATATTAGTGATTTTACTGTTATATATACATGAAACGTATAAAAAATAAGAGAGGTAATAAATATTATAAAAAATATTATTGATTGGTTTGGGTGGAGGATGTTTAGCAAAATTGAAACTATTGGCATTATAAAGATTGAAGAGATCAACCATAAAAATATAAATTGAGGCAGAAAGATATCGGGGATATATTCTATAACAGCTAAATTTATATTTCCATATAATGAAATAATGGAACCTAAAGTTGATAGAGTTAGTAAGAGTAAATATGGGTATATCTTTATTAGTTTTTCTTGATCTTTACGGTTATACCATATTAACAACGATATATATAAAGATGATGCTGTATTGATAATACTCCAGATAAGAAGGAGGAAGTGAAAAGTTAAGTTAGATATTTGATACAATCGGTTAGATATTAGTATTAATTCTATGTTTGGAAGTGTTGTTGCAAGAACTACTCCAAATTGGAAGTTATGAATCTGTAAGGGCTTAGCTAACTTTATATATATATTGTTATTCACTTTAGTATTCCTCCTTGAATGTGTCAATTTGAGATTATTATACTATGTGGGGGATGTGACAGTAGATGACTCCTATTCCCATCCCCATAGTTGCCTATTTATAAAGAAGGTACCTATACATAAAAGTGTGAAAAAAGGGAAACACTATTAGGAGAGATAACCTGGGGTAATGCGGCTATAGCTCTGGCACATCTACGTTTTCAGGTGAGGAGACTTTGGAACTCCACAAGTATCTTGCCAAGAAATATGACCTTTTCCTTGGCTATACATTTGCTGCCAACATACTCGTTAGCCACAAGCTAAAGATGGAAAGCGACATTGTCTTTACCGTAGCCCCTGACGGTGGCGATAGGTATATAAGCAAGCTGTAGTTGTCACAAGGTTGAGGAGTAGGATATCCTATTGGGAAATTCACAGTATGATACCAGAAGGACTTGGTCCATACATCGTAAACAGTATAATCCTCCCTGTAAATGAGCGGGTAAAGGGAAAATTCGGGTAACAATCGGAAATTCCGGTGGTGTTATACAAACATTGCCTGTGGAAAATTGTATTCTATTTACAGGATACCATTCTTATAGCTAGATGGGATTAAAGCGAAGCACTTTTTCACAAGTGGCTTTGTTTGCCATGTAAATGTTTGATTGCATTCTTTAAGTAATGGGGTAAATCCCAGGGTAATTCATGTGGTATAGCAGAATAAAGGGATGGATGAGGAGACACCTCTTTCTGCCCTTTCCCAGTCAACATGACCGAAAAAAGTTTTTTGCAGAGAATGTGGAGCTTCTTCGTTCCCCGACATTAGCTTTTGGCTGAGTGAGAAAGAGTGTGATAAAACAAAGACAACAAGTTTAATTATTATTATATAAACAAACTTATTGTGGTAAAATATAACCGCAAAAATTTGGAAAGGAGGAATGTTTATGGAACAGTTTACAGTAAAGAGTATAAAGGATAAGATTCTATGCTCCTGTAGTGGTCACGACAACAATCCTTGGAAGGAAATTCTTGTAGATGAAGAAGAGGAATAGGCAGATTATTTCACGTTCTTCAGGTCTGCTAACAGGTTGTACTTTGTCTTTTCCCAGGTTTGGTTATCCTATAAATAAAGATTATTTATGCTACGATAGATGTGAAGATAATGTTGAGGCTATGGAGATCTTGTATTTGGAAAGTATGTATATAGAGCTTACTTATAAGTGCGATTTTGGGTGTGGTTTTTGTTATAACAAACTTGTATCGCCTCTTGAGATGCATTCGCAAGCTTTTCTTGATGCTGTAGAATTAGCAGAAAGGATGGATGTGCATACGATATTATTGACAGGGGGAGAGCCTTTGCTCTCCCCTTTA
>JAMORD010000063.1 GCA_027063755.1 bacterium
AACCATACCTATGACAAAAAAGGATTTTTCTCTCACCGTCAGAAATCCCCAAGCCGACTTTAGTGTAGAAAAATAATCGCGAAAAAATTTTTTCATCGCCAAAACTTTTCTGTCATCTGTTTCTCTGCAGATATATACTTTCTCAGCAGACTATCTTTTTCATGTTCTTCAAGGTTACCAACCTTTGTAATCTTGCCATTTTCCAATGTGGCAAATATATCGGCCATGGCAAGAATAGACAAACGATGGGATACAACAAGTAGTGTTTTATCCTTTGCAAACTCCTTTATTCTGTCTATAACCTCTTTTTCAGACTCCTTGTCTACCCCCTCAAGGGGCTCGTCAAGAATAAGCACCTGAGGATTTCTCAGTACCCCACGGGCAAGAAGCAGCCTACTCTTTTCACCACCTGATGGTTGAAAATCTTCATATGCCACTTTGTCTATACCACCCCACTGAAGTACCCTCTCCCACATATCAACAACTTTTAGAGCATGCTCTATGTCCTCATCTGTAGCATCTTCTTTGGCCATAATAAGGTTTTCTCTAATACTCCTACGAAACAAATGACTCCTTTGAGACAACATAAATGATATATCTCTCCACTCATCAAGAACTTTTTCAAGTGGCATGCCGTTGATAACAACATTGCCCGAAAGAGGCTTCACAAGCCCCATAAGAACTCTAAGCAGTGTTGATTTTCCCTCTCCAGAAGGGCCAAGCAACGCCACCTTATCACCGGCATTGATACGAAAAGACACCCCATCAAGTATGCCCCTATCGTCAAATACCACTTTTATATTGTTTAACAATGCATATTGAAATTTCACAAAGCATCACCAAGGCTGATTATAACACATCTGAAAACATGAGATGATATTATAAAAATATGGAATACGAAAAAAATGGTTTTACTCTAATAGAATTACTTGTCGTAATCGTTATTGTGGGTATACTCGTTGCCGTTGCTATTCCTCTATATGCAAATGCTATAGAACAATCTAAAAGCACTACCAGACTTGCCAACCTAAAGAGCATTGAAAAACTCATAGAGGCTAAACATCCTAAACCAGAAGAGAACACATGGCAAATCTACATTGAAAGAGACATAGGAAACATACCCATATGTCCTTATACAGGACAACCATTTGAAATGCTTACAGGCACAATAGATACCACAAACCCAGATAATATATGCAAGGTGGCTTACCACAAGATAGATAACATGAGGTATGTGCTAACTTCCTATCACTTTATAGCAGGATGGTATGACAGCATCCCCGTGTATATAGCTAAAGTGCACTACCAAGGTAAATGCAGAAAAGAATATGTGGTCATCACAAACTATGGAGACAAGACTATACCTTTAAGTGGATGGACTTTAAGCGATGCACAAAACCATGTCTTTACATTTTTTGCATCGGCAAAACTTGCCCCTTATTCGTCTGTAATAGTGAAAAGCAAACCCAAGAGGCAAAGAGGTATAGGAAAGTGGAATAGAAGATGTAATAGGGGCATATGGAACAACAGACATGATACTGCCACTCTCAGAGATAATCAGGGTAATATCGTAGATTCATATTCTTACTAACCAATAAAAGGGCTCCCTATCGGGAGCCCTTTTCACCTATATAAGACCTATGTTTACTGTTTGTTC
>JAMORD010000064.1 GCA_027063755.1 bacterium
GAGGGGAAGACTTCCCTCTATCATACCACCGTCGTTTCTCGGTGGCGGTGGCATAAAATAACGAGAAAAACTTATTGGAGGTGAGGTATAAGTGGCAGTTAGAATGAGACTCATGAGAATGGGTGCAAAGAAGAGAGCTTTTTATCGTATTGTTGTTGCAGATGCAAGGGCTCCAAGGGATGGTAAGTTTATTGAGATTATTGGTACATACGATCCCCACAAAGATGGAGCAGCTGGTGTGACAATTGATAAAGAGAAGGCCCTTAGCTGGCTACAGAAGGGTGTTCAGCCCACAGAGCCTGTTGTGAGAATTCTTAAGTGGACTGGTGTATGGGATGAGTTTCAGACATCCAAGCAGTCTAAAAAGGCATAAATAGGGGGAGAGAGTATGCTTATTAGAAGAAAGATTACTGTTAAAGCTATCATGACTCCCACACTCAGAGCTGAGATGCTTGCCAATGTTGATGCCCTGATAGCTCAGACAAAGAAAGAGGTAGAGCTTATTGATAAAGAACTGAGAAAGATATTGTTTCTTCCAGAATCTCAGCTTGGTGCAGAAGGCCTTCGCCTTAAGGCATTAATGGAGGCCGAGAAGAGGGAGAAGGAGAAGGTTCTTAGAGAGCTTGAAAAGCAGAGAAAAGATATTGAAGAAAAGGCAGATGGTGAAGAGGTCATTTACTCTATTATTGAAGGTTTTGCCGATGTGAAAATTGGCGACGATCTCTTTAAGAAAGTTGAAGGTGGGGAGATTGTTATCAAAGACGGAGAGGTGATAGAGATTCGCAATGAGTGAGAATAAAGGTCTTGACGGACGTGTGCTTGTGGGTAAAATTGTCCGTGCACACGGTATAAAAGGTGATGTTTATATTCATCCTTTTAGCGATAATCCCGATAGATTTTCTGCGGGGGGGGCTCTTGAACTGGCCGATGGCTCTCGTGTTGAGATTACCCGCTCTTCTAAACATGCTACAAAGAATCTGTATAGGGTTCATCTCAAGGATGTAGACACAAGAAACGATGCCGAAGCACTGGTGGGCCAGAATGTGTATGTCCGTGAGAGTGAGCTTCCTGAGCTTGAGGAGAATGAGTTTTATATTTTCCAGCTTGTTGGTATGGCCGTTTATGATCTATCGGGTAATCTGCTGGGAACCGTCAAAGACCTTTTGCAAACAGGTGGTATTGATGTATTGCGGATTTCGCGGGTAGGAGAGAAAAAAGAACTATTGGTACCATTTGCCAAAGAGTTTGTCAAGGATATTAGTGTGGAGGATAAAAAAATTCTTATAGACACATCACAACTGGAGGACTTGTTATGAATGTAGGTATCATAACAATATTTCCAGAGTACTTTGAAGGTGTAGTAAAAACAGGCATGATAAGAAAGGCCATAGAAAACAATCTTCTTGATGTTATATTTGAAAATCCCAGAGATTATGCAACTGATAGGTATAAGTCTGTTGACGATTACCCTTACGGTGGTGGCAGTGGTATGGTTATGAAATACGATACACTTAAGCAGGCTATAGAAAATGCCAGGACAAGGATATCGGGTCCTGTTATATACATGTCTCCACAGGGAACACCTTTCCATCAGGCATATGCCAAAGATTTGGCCAGAGAAGAAGGTTTTATCCTCGTGTGTGGCAGATATGAGGGTATAGATGAAAGGTTGATGTCTATCGTTGATGAAGAGATATCAATAGGAGATTTTGTTCTATCGGGAGGAGAGCCAGCAGCAGCAGTTGTTCTTGATGCTGTTGTTAGGCTTGTTCCCGGAGTATTGGGTGATGAAAACTCTCTTAGCGAGGAGTCCTTTGAACACAATTTACTTGAATATCCTCAATATACCCGACCATCACATATTGATGGTATGGATGTGCCAGATGTGCTTCTTAGCGGGCATCATGGCAATATCGCCAGATGGAGACTAAAAGAGCGATTGAAAAGAACACTTGTCAAAAGACCTGATATGCTAAAGGATGTATATCTCTCAGAGGAAGAGAAAAACTTACTTGAGGAAGTTAAGAAGGAGATTTTAGAGACATTGAGCATGCTGGGGGTGTAGATAGTGGAAAAGTTAAGATTGCATATAGCACTGCTTCATTATCCGATGTATGGAAAAAACTATCAGACTATAGCCACATCGGTAACTAACCTTGATATACATGATATAGCACGTCTTGCTCGTACTTACAATTTGGCATCGTATTGGGTTATTACACCTATAGAACCCCAGCGTGCTATGGTTCAGCGTGTTGTTGATTATTGGGTAAAAGGACCGGGAGGACAGTACAATCCTCATCGTAAAGAGGCGCTTTCTCTTGTAAGAATTGGGGCCAATGTTGAGGAGATGGTAAAAGGTATAGAAGAGGAGTTTGGTGGTCCTGTTAAACTCTTTGCAACCGATGCCCGTCCGTATCCCAATATGATAGATTACGAGGAGGCAAGAAGGCTCCTTCGTGAAGATGATGCTCAATATGTACTTGTGCTTGGCACAGGTCATGGTATTGTCTATGATGAGATAAGAAAGATGGATTATTTCCTAAAGCCTATTAGACCAGATACTTCATTTAATCATTTGTCTGTTCGTTCTGCAGCATCTATTTTGGTGGATAGGCTTGTAGGAGAAGAGTGGTCGTATTAAGATATAGAAGGAAAAAGGAGGGATGATAAATGAGCATGGACATAATTAGAAGAATTGAAGAGCAGCAGATGAGAGATGATCTGCCTGAGTTTCGTCCTGGTGATACTATTCGTGTTTACTGGAAGGTTGTAGATGGTAGAAAAGAGAAAATCCAGAGATTTGAGGGTATTCTGCTTGCAGACAAGGGTTCTGGTGTTCGTAGAACCATTACTGTAAGAAAGATTTCTCACGGTGTTGGTGTTGAGAGAATTTTCCCCGTTCACAGTCCCAAGCTTGTTAAGATTGAGGTTGTTCAAAGGGGTAAGGTCAGACACGCAAAACTCTACTATCTGCGTGATAAGAGAAAACTTGAGGTTAAGAAGAGAGATAAGTTTGGTGTGTCTCGCAAGAAGAAATAATGGATTTTTCCATTGAGAAGCGATACCTTGACAAGGGGTTTCGTCTTGTTGGTGGGGTTGATGAGGTAGGGAGGGGGGCCGTTGCAGGCCCCCTCTTTGTTGGTTTAGCTATTTTTACAGATCCCGATACCGCAGGTGATATTTTTTGGACAGATTCTAAGCAATTTTCTTCTGAGAAAAAGAGACGACAGGTATTCATGAAGCTTATAGAGCTTCCCGGATTTTTGTGGTCTGTAGGTTGGGTGGATGCGTGGGAGATAGACAATAATGGCATTATGTGGGCCCTTGGTGAGGCCCTTAATCGTGCTATTGATAAATTAAAAGAGTGCTGTCGGCCCACGCTTCTACTAACCGATGGAAAAATACCGTTTCCTGGGGTTTCTATACCTCAAAGAACACTTGTCAAGGGTGATAGCAAATCTCCTTCTATTGCCGCTGCATCTATTGTAGCTAAGGTTGTTAGAGATATTTATGTTGCATCTATTGATGAGTTGACTCAGTATGGGGTGGTTTCTAACAAAGGTTATGGAACTAAAGTTCATATGGGTAAAATAAAAGAGATTGGTTTATCGCCTTGGCATAGAAAAAGTTTTTTAAAGAAACTTGAGGAAGAAGGTGGAAGACATGGTTAGTTTTTGGAAAAAGTGGTGGGATGTTATACTGCTGGCGCTTTTCTTAATTGTTTTTTTAGTGCTTAGGTTTTATCTTTATCCATGGTTTACAGTAAGACAGACATCTATGCTTGAAACACTTCATAGTGGTGATGTTGTTGTAGTGTCTCGTATGTACACCCTTCATAAAGATTTTCAAAGAGGAGATATTATCGTTTTCTATTTAGGTGATAAAAAGGAGCATGAGGGAGAGTATCTTGTTAAGCGTGTTATTGGACTACCAGGGGAAACCATTGAGATTCATGATGGAGTTGTGTATATTAATGGACATGCCTTAAAGGAGCCATATATTGTTCATAAAGACAATTCCAGCTTCGGGCCTTATACTGTGCCTAAAGGTAAACTCTTTGTTCTTGGTGATAACCGTCCGGCCAGTAGGGATTCACGGTTCTTTGGTGCGATAGATGAGAACACCGTTGTTGGGCGAGTTGTTATGAGAATATATCCATTTTCACAATTTACCGTTTTTCACCGTATTTCTTACGATGCCTCTTCATAAGGGTAAATGGGCCGAAGATGCGGCCCTTTATTTTTATAAAACTCGTGGATATCGTCTTATAGGCCGCAATATAAGGGCTTTTGGAGGAGAAATAGATTTGGCATTTGTAAAGGATAAAAAGGTAGTCCTTGTGGAGGTAAAACAAAGAATGTATTCCCTTGAAGATGCCCTGCTTGCTGTTTCTCCTCGCAAGAAGGAACGTATTCTACGCACATGGTATCAAAAAGCTGGAAAGTATCATCGCTTTCCTGTTGAATTTCATGTATGTGCAGTTATCGGGAATAAAGAGAATTTTTCTATATCAGTTTTTAAGGAGGAATTGTAATGGGGGTTGCATTCGTCAATACTGTTTTTCTTCTTGGTCTTGAAGGGATTAAAACAGTAGTTGAGGCCGATGTTAGAAGGGGTATGCCTTCCTTTAAGGTTGTGGGATTACCTTCAAGTGTTGTAGAGGAAGCCCGTGAAAGGGTCCTGTCTGCAATCAAAAATATCGGTGTTGAAATCGGGGCTCGTAAAGTTGTTATCAACTTATCACCTGCTGAAGTCCCCAAGAAGGGAGCCCACGCCGATTTGCCTATTGCTATTGCTCTATTAAAGGCTATGAATGTAATTGATATGGATTTTTCTGATGTTATCGTGCTGGGAGAATTGTCACTTGATGGTAGGGTTAGAATGTCATCATCCTTATTCGCATTGATTGCTCAAGGTATTGCTTTAGGTTATAAAAAGTTTGTTTTGCCCCATGAGGCATATTCTCTTATTGAAGTGTTTAGTGATGTAGAGTTTATACCTCTTGATAGTCTTGCGGAGTTGATAAGTGGAGATTTTCAATGGCATAAGTCCCACGGCCATATTAGATCTCACAGGAGATCTGTGGTAAAAGATTTTTCTGATGTAAAAGGGCAGTATATAGCCAAATATGGGGCTATGATTGCAGCTGCGGGTATGCATAATATGGTAATGGTTGGTTCTCCTGGTGTGGGCAAGACAATGATTGCTGAGAGGATAAAGGATATTTTGCCTCCCATGAGCGAACAAGAAATTATAGAGGTTAGCAAGATTTACAGTGCTACTTTAGGTAAAGAGGAACTAATAACAGATAGACCATTTCGCTCACCCCATAGTAATACATCTGTTTCAGCCATGTTTGGTGGCGGTAGATATGCACAACCTGGTGAGGTAACTTTGGCCCATAAGGGCGTATTGTTTATAGACGAGTTTCCTGAGTTTCGTCGTGATGTGCTTGAAGGTTTGCGAACTGTTGTTGAGAATCGGCAGGTGTTTTTGTCAAAGGCTGATATAAAGCTGCATTTTCCAGCAGACTTTCTCCTCGTTATGGCATCTAATCCATGTCCTTGCGGTTATCTTGGTCATCCGCATAAGCAGTGTCGGTGTGGTGTATCGGATATTAAGCGTTATCAAAGGAAGTTCTCGGGTCCTCTTATGCAGAGAATGGATATTCAGCTGTGGATGGCTCCCCCAGAGAGTATGGAACCTGATGACTTAACAACAGATGTTATGAAAGAAAAGGTTCTTGTGGCATGGAATATCCAGGCTCGCAGATATGAGGGAGAATATTTTAATGGAACTGCTCCCGACGATATGTTTTTAAAACACGCATATCTGTCTCATGAAGCCCGTAGTGCTTTGGAGGATATTAGGCACATGGGAAAGGATAGTGGAAGAGAATTGTCTAAAATTACGAGGCTTGCACGCACTTTAGCAGATGTTGATGAGAAAGATCAGGTTAGCGATGAACATATTTGGATGGCCCTTAGTTTTAGAAAGGCTATGGATGTGCTGGTGAGGTTCTGGTGAATGTACGAGATAAACTTATAACACTTGCACGGAAAGGGGGTTCTTACAAAGAGCTTGCCACTACATATCGTATGTGGCAAATGGAGTCTGGTAGGGATTATGAAGAGATATGCGATGGTTGCGATGGAGCTGTTACCATAGCCGATAGCATATATCCTCCCATGTTGAGACGCCTTCACAAGCCACCTATTGTGTTGTTTTATAGGGGGAATTTATCTCTTCTTGAGCGATGTCCTAAAGTTGCCATTGTAGGTACACGAAGGGCTACTTCATATGGTATTTCTGTTGCAGAGAAGTTAGGATATGTACTATCGCAGGCGGGGGTGCCGGTTGTATCTGGGCTTGCCCGTGGAATAGATGTATCGTCGCAGAAATATGCTGCCGAAAGAGGCTTGGCTATTGCCGTTTTGGGTAATGGGCTTGATATTTATTATCCATATAAAAATCGCAAAGTGCAAGAAACTATTGCCGAGAAGGGGCTTCTTCTTTCAGAGTATCCTTGTGGCACACGGGGAACGAAATGGTCTTATGTTGCTCGTAATAGAATTATTGCAGCACTGTCGTCTCTTGTAGTAGTTGTTGAATCACCAGAGCGTGGAGGGTCTATTCATACTGCGGAATTTGCTATGGAGCTTGGTATACCAGTGGCGGCAGTACCCGGTGATATATTTCGCATAACATCAAAGGGTACTAATGCCTTGATAGCAGATGGTGCCATGATTATTACAAGGCCAGAGGATGTTTTAGATATGATTGGTGTTGTTGCATATGAAGAGAAACATCATAGACTAATAGATATACTAAAGAAGCATGGAGGAAGAATGGATATATCTCGGATAAGGGAGTATTATGATAATACAGGTAAGTTGATGAAGGATATTGCATATCTTGAATCAAATCACATTGTTAGGATGGAGGGAAGTGTGGTGATACTTATTGAATAGTGTTATTGTTATAGGTGCAGGTTTGGCTGGCTCGGAAACTGCCTTAACCTTAGCCTCATTAGGTGTGCCTGTAAAACTTTATGAGATGAGACCTCGTAAGATGACACCAGCTCATAGAACAGATAGACCTGCGGAGCTTGTATGTTCAAACTCTCTTGGTAGTAGAAGGGTAGATAAGCCTAAAGGGCTTCTTTTATGGGAGTCCTTGATGTTAGGTGCATATCTACCGAGGTTAGCTCTTAAAGCCAGTGTGCCTGCTGGAGGGGCCTTGGCTGTTGATAGAAATATATTTTCTCAGCTGGTTGAGGAAGCTATAAATAATCATTCCCTCATTGAGGTTGTTAGAGAGGAGATTTCCTTTTTTGATGCCAATTCATATACTGTTATATCGGCCGGTCCGTTATTGACTGATAACTTGTCAAATTATTTGATGTCTCTTTTAGGTACAGATTTTCTACATTTCTACGATGCTATATCACCTACAATTGTGGCAGATACCATAGATATGGAATATGCTTTTTGGGCTAATAGATACGATGATTCAGATATGGGAGATTACCTCAATATTCCGCTAACTGAAGAAGAATACTATGAGTTTGTAGAAGATATTCTAAATGCTCGGAAGCATATTCATCATGAGTTTGAAGAGATAGAAAAATTCTTTGATAGATGTCTTCCCATTGAGGAAATAGCAAGAAGAGGGAAATTGGCTTTGGCTTACGGCCCTATGAGACCCGTTGGGCTTGTAGATCCTCGCACAGGTAAGCGTCCATTTGCCGTTATTCAGCTAAGAAAAGAAAATAAAGATGGGACTTTGCTTAATATGGTGGGTTTTCAAACTGGTATTTCTCATACCGATCAGATAAAGATTTTTAGGAAGATACCCGCCCTTAGACATGCAGAGTTTGCCAGACTTGGGCAAATTCACCGTAATACTTTTATTAATGCCCCAAGAGTTTTGGGCAAGTCCATGTCGCTTCGTTGTTGTCCTAAGGTATATATTGCTGGTCAGCTGTCTGGAACAGAAGGTTATCTTGAAGCTATCATGGGTGGGCATTGGGTTGGCATTAGCATATTTCTTGCTATGCATGGCGTAGATATCCCAGAGCTTCCACGATTTTCCATGTGGGGTGGTATACAACGATATCTCCATGATGAAACCGTTAAGGAGTTTCAGCCTATGGGGTCAAACTTTGGCCTTCTCCCATTACCTGAAAAGAAGATGAAGAAGAAGCAAAGGCGCCAGTGGCAGGTAAAAAATGCCATTGTCTCTTGGCTTGAGTATACGAGACAATTAAATAATTTAATAACGGAGGTGAAGAAATAGTGAGAACATTGTTAAGGGGAGCATATGTACTTACAGCAGATGAAAATAAACCAATGCTGAAAGATGCTGATATTCTCATTGAAGATGACAGTATTGTTTATATTGGTGAAAGAAAGGAACATGAGTTTATTGATAGGGTTCAGTATCTTTACGGTTATCTTATTACCCCAGGTTTTATCAATACTCATACCCATCTTGCTATGACGCTGTTTAGGGGTTGGGGAGAGGATATGGAACTTGGCAAATGGCTTAATGAGAAGATATGGCCCTATGAAGCCAAGTTGACCGATGAAGATGTGTACTATGGTTCTATTGTTGGTATTAAGGAGATGCTTTCTACGGGAACAACGGCTTTTGTAGATATGTATTTCTTTGAGCAGGCAACTATTGATGCCGTTCACGATGTGGGTATTAGAGCTTTTATTACCCCGGGTGTTATAGAAAAAGAAGGGTGGCAAGATAGAATAGACCAGATTGTTGCCCTTCGTAATACCCTAAGAAGTGATTATGTTGAGGTGCATCTTAGTTTACATGGTCTTTATACATGTGGTCCAGATGTCGTTGATTATGTCATAGAAAAGGCCAAAGAAACAGGTGCCTTTGTGCATGTACATTTACTTGAAGCTCCTTGGGAAAGACAGTCCATAGAAGAGAAGCATGGAAAAGACTTTATTAAAAAGTATTATGATAAGGGACTCTTTAACGATATTCATGTCATTGCAGCTCATGGAGTATGGATGTCAGACGAAGAAGTTGAATTGCTTGCCAATGCAAACTTTGCGCTTGCCCATAATCCTCAGAGCAACCTAAAGCTTGTTTCTGGCATAGCCCCTATATGGAAATATCTCCAAGCTGGTATGACAGTATCTATTGGTACCGATGGAGCAGCCAGTAATAATAACCTTGACCTTATTGAGGAAGTACGTACGGCTGGTATGCTCGGTAAATACAAGGCAGAAAATCCTGAGGCCTTGCCATCTAAAGAGCTATTCTATATGCTTACAAGATACGGTGCTAAGGCTGTACAGCGTGATGATATTGGGGTGCTTGCAGAGGGTAACAAGGCCGATCTTGTTGTATGGAATATTGATAATGTTGAGTGGTTGCCTTTCTGGGATACAGAAGAGGGCATGTATGCTCACATTATATATTCGGTTCATGCTAAGTCCTCTGTAAAGAGGGTATGGGTAGCCGGTAAAGAGGTATACAGAGATGGTCACCTTATGGCTGACATTCCATACGTAGAAGGTTTTAGGGCCAGTGTAAAGCGATTATTTGGAGGTGAGTAAGATGACAAAGTTTGGTGTTATTGGAGGTAGTGGTATTTATACCCTTGAAGGTGTAGGTATTGAGTGGATTACTGTTGTAACTCCATATGGAGAGGTAGAAGTTGGAGCATCTGAAATTGATGGTAGAGAAGTGTTCTTTATGCCTCGCCACGGAAGAAATCATTCTTTACCCCCTCATAAGGTTAATTACAGGGGTAATATATGGGCCCTCGCATCATTGGGGGTAAAGCGTATCATAGCCACCAACGCTTGTGGCAGCCTTAATACAGATTTTCCTCCAGGTTATCTGGTCCTTCCCGACCAGTTTCTTGATTTTACCAAAGCAAGACCATCAACATTTTACGATGAGCCGGGTAAGGTTGCACATACTGATATGACTGTTCCTTATTGCCCTCAGATTCGCGAGGAGGTTATGAAGGCTGCCGATAAGATGGGTTTTAAAGATATCAACAATGGTGGTACATATGTAACAACCGA
>JAMORD010000065.1 GCA_027063755.1 bacterium
TGGTGATAATTCTGTTCTCAGAAAATGGGGTTTGAATTTTAATGAAAACAATATTTATCGCATTATTGTTCCCTCTATACCTGAGGAAGGATTTAATTATGAAGGTTTCTATGATCTGATTATTCCTGAAACACCAAATGATGGATTCCCTAATAATGGATGGTTTAGATGGGGTAGAAGAGGAAATGAAGGTAGAGAAGGATCAGAATTTGGTGGGTTTAGTATTTCTTGTGATTACTGTGTTAGCCTGAAAGAAAGGGATCTTGCTAACTGGTTTATGCATTGGAATATAGGTGTTAAAAATGCTGCGGTGGAAAATACATATGTTTTACTACACAAATATAAGGGTAATAGTCCTATCCCCGGTATAGGGATATATGCAAACTATTCTCAAGGATCTGAGCTTGTGCATGTATTTATGCCTTATTTTGCAGATGAATTTCATAGGGATTACTATGGATGTGAGGATCAGATAGAGAGAATCATTAAAAATGGGGCATGGAGAAATGGATTTGATAAAGATGTGTTTGAAGAGGTGCGTAAGTGTGTTGTAAGGAAAATAGGAAGTGGTCGCCTCAATGAAAGTAGTATGGTTCTATTTCATGCGCCAAGTGATGTTGTTAGGACAAGTCTCCTAGGATGGTGTTTAGATTGGTATTTAGATTGGTGTATAGAGTGGTATTTAGATTGGTGTATAGAGTGGTGTTGTTGTGAATGGTGTTGGGATGATTGTTTGTTGAGTGGCTCTCATACTTTGCATCTACCATTTTTATCAGATGCTCGTTGGTATCTTATGACTGGGGATCAGTATATGGATAAAGTTGTAGATATTTTTGATAATAGATGGAAAAGAGAAAAGGGAAAGCTTTCTGGTCATTTTAATAACGAAGATTTTGCATGGATTCAAATTCCACATCATGGGTCAGAGGGTAATTGGTCCAGAAATAATGCAAATAAAAGTTGGTACTCGCTTCCTGATGGAATACACAGAAAGTATTTTATCTCAGGTACTACGGGAAGTAATGTGTTTTCTACCATTGAGGATTTACTTTCTAATAATAAAATAGTTTTCTGGTTAAGGTAGGTGAGTTGGAGATGAAAGTGTATGTGGTCGATAAAACTATTTATGAGCTTTTGTCAGATATTCATAATAGTGTTTCTTTAGGGTTCGAAAAGTATGTTCAAAGGAAAGAAGACTTTATTACCGAATCCATATTGAAAGATGCTTTAGGAGGTTTTTTATTGGAAGGCAAAAATGATAACCAGAAAAGTGGTCAATCTGTAAAAATATTGGAATTGAAAGATGAAGAGTCAAACAAAGTTCAGAGAGCCATTCTCTTTTACAAGAAAAACAGCAAGGGAGTAGATGAACAGCTATTCAATGATGTTCTTATGATGAGAGTGTTTGTAAACGATTTAGAAGAGTTTTTAAAACTTTTGGAGACCACGACAGATGTTTCTCAGATATGGAAAGGAATTTCAAGAAGTGTAGAGTACCATTTTGCAGAAGCGAAGCTCTGCACTGCAAGCTGCAACTATCCATGGAAAAAATCGGGGAAATCCAATTACAGACAGATGATAAAGTTTTATGACATTTATCGTCCCCGGGGTGGGTTATGTCCTGTTCATTGGATATATGTCAAAGACAGACAATATGCCAATAAAACGAAAAAGTTTATTCCTGTGCATGAGGGGTTTAATTGCTGGATTATTGAGGATAGTAATTCGCTATGTGAGTATTATATAGATTTGGGAAAAGTTCCAGAAGGAGACTTTAGGGGATGGTGGATTTATGGTGTTGGTTTAATCGATTATTGGAAAAGCATATTCGGTTTTATAGATAATACCTGCGCTTGTGGGAGTGAGAATTGCCACTTCGGATTTGCTAAAGTTCCAATTATGTATGGTGGAGAAGTAAAAAACATTCCTGGAATATTGGAAGATTTTGTTGTCTTGGTAGTAGTGGAGAATAGTTCAGGTAAAGATAGTAACCAAATACCTACAGATGAATTTTCTGAGGGTATGCTTACGAATCTAAATCAGCTTATGAATTATATGTATGCTAATATTGCTTTATATGTTACTAGGCTTATAGTTGATAGAGCGAGACAAGAAGGCTCCGATGTCTATGGAGAGGATAGAGAGGATATTAAAGTATGGTTAGACGAAAGAGTGTTGAAGGTTTGGAAAGCTAATGGGGAATTAACTCCTAAGGGGAAATTGTTTATAGAGTGGATGAATATTCTAAAAAATCCTACGAGTATTTCGAATCAAATTGATAGTACTAAAACTAAAACTGTTATCCAGCGTATGTCTAGAAAAGATACAGGAAGAAGTTGGAGAAGCAAAAGATAAATTGTAATTTTACTATGATTGCATTGATGTTATGTAATTGTTGAGATTTGTGTGTATTGCTAAAGATGAGACTACAGAGGGGTTTTAGATAAGAGAGACCGTGAAGAGAGGTGGGGTAAGTTATTTTTTTCGTAAACATGTCTCTGCTGCTATATATTTTTACAGAATGCGGTTTAGGAACGGAAATATCCTTTGAAGCGAGCAATAATGTCATTGATATTCCCCAAGAGAGACCTATGTTGCGTATTATATTTGGTAAGTTAGGTGAAGTTGTGGGACAGATTACAGAGTTTTTATAAACTGCTGGTTTGTGAAATGGTATTATAATAGTAGAGTAGTTTTTAATAATATGGTTCTGGTGGGTGTGTGCTTTTCCACCATTGGTATACGGTATAAGAGTTGTTTTCTGGCTGGGTATGGCAATTTTGCCTCTGGTATTCATCAAATTTACTTTAGTATATATAAAATAAAACATGGTAATATATAATAAATTAAAAATATTCTTGGTTTGCTTGGAGGTGCTAAGTATGATAGTAACTACAACACCGACGGTAGAGGGAAGAAAAATCGTAAGGTATCTTGGGGTTGTGTGTGGGGAAACCATTATAGGCACGAGTATTGGAAGAGATCTCTTAGCAAGTTTAACAGATGTATTTGGTGGACGGTCTTCAGAGTATGAAGATGTTGTTAGATCGGCTCGTGATGCTGCTATGAACGAGATGATAGAAGAAGCCCAGAAAATAGGGGCCAACGCTGTTGTTGGGGTAGATATAGACTACGAAAGCATTGGGCAAAGCAATATGATGATGGTATCGGTTTCGGGGACTGCTGTGGTGATAGAGTAAAAAGGCGCCCCTTTGGGGCGCCCTCTCAACATCTTTACACTTTAAACTTGCTTAGCAGGTTCTGGAACACGGATACCTCGTCTTCTATCTTTTCTACGGCATCTCTGAGCTGTCTGGTAACTTCTTCCATGTTCTGGGTAGAAGCGGAGATCTCCTCTGCTGTGGCACTGTTCTCTTCGGCCACTGCGGCAATTTGCTCTATGGCACTGGAGATAACACCTACCTGATTTCTAATGGATTCTACTCCTTCTATGATGTCGTTTATCTTTACGACAATCTGTTGAGTGTCTTCTCCCAGTTTTGCCGTTTTATCGGCAACCTCCATGAGCTGTTTGCCTTCCTCTTCCAGTGCTTTGAACTTTGTTTCTATATCTTTTACGATTTCTTCAATCTTGGTGAGTAGTTCTCTAAGAATGTTTCTAATGTCAGATGCACTTTCTTCAGACCTCTCTGCCAGTTTTCTAATCTCATCGGCAACAACGGCAAATCCTCTTCCTGCCTCTCCAGCACGAGCCGCCTCAATGGCCGCGTTGAGGGCCAGAAGGTTCGTTTGCTCGGCTATCTCGGTAACGGTGTCTACGATAGAAGATATGTTTTCTGCCATTTGATTCAGCTCCATAGCGGACTGCACCAGTGTGCCAAGGCTTTCCACCTGGGAGCCCAACTCGTTGGCAATTTTTACAACATTTTCTGCATTGTCGGCAAGGGCAGATATGGTAGCATCTACAACCTCCTGTGATGCTTTCGCAGAGACTGCCATCTGCTCTACGCTCTCCATTATCTGAGAAGCACTTTCTGCAGCATTGGTTGCCTCGTTGGCCTGCTGGGTTGCAGCTTCGGCAAGCTGTGCCACGGCGTCGGTCAGCTGGGCTATGCTATCGTTCATATACTCAGCTGCCTCAGAAAGCTGGGTAGAAGAAGTCTTGAGGGACGATGTGGCCTTGATGATGTTCAAGACAAAGTCTTTTAGTGACTGCAAGAGTTTCTTAATAGCACCGACAAGGTGTCCTATCTCGTTGTTTAGTGGATAATCTGGCACTTCTACAGTAAGATCTCCCTCTGCGGCCTTCAGTGCCACACCGGCAATAGCCGGCAGTTTACCAATTAGTTTATTAACATATATTAGGACAACTGCCATAGTAATTATTACTATCAAGACAATGCCAATAATGATACTGTTTCTGGCTGTATAGAATCCTGCAAAGTAACTATCCCATACTTTAAAACCCAGAATCCAACCGTTCTTTAGATGGACTATTCTGAGCTTAAAGCTACCTTTTTTGTCTGAGCCTGCTATCCAATCGCCGTCTTTGGCATTCTGTATGTTATCTTCCCATAGTTTTTTATAAGATGCCAGATCGTTTTCTGTTAGTCCTGCCTCTTTGATCTTTTTCTCATATATGTTCTTATATTTTTCATTGTCAAGTAGACCATATTTGTCTGGATCAAATGCTATACCTACAATGTTTTCATCGGGGTGAGCTATAACGATAGAATTCCCACCCCACACAATAGGTATTCCCAATGTTTCATTGCCCTGCTTTAACACATATGTCTTTGCCATATTTACCAGTGTTTGTAGGCTGAAGTCTATACCTACTACACCGACAATCTGACCGTTGACAGATACGGTCTTTGCCAGTGTAACAATCATGCCTCCCGTTGTGTAGTCTACATATGGGTCGGTGTACACAACCTGCCCGGGGTGTTTCATAGCCAGCTTATACCATGGTCTTACGCGGGGATCATATGTACCTTGGGCTGACACTTTCAGTGAACCTCTCAGCTGGAAACCATCCTCCCAGCCCATGTAAATAGAGAGCACATCGCCACCAACGGTTTTCATGGCATTTCTTATGAGATGTGTGATTTCAAGATATTTGCGAACGGTGGAGCATTCATCTTGTGTGATAACTCCGTCTCTACATGCTTTGGATATCATCTCATCGGCTTTAAAGAGGTATTCATCGCTACCTATAACATTGTCCCATGATGCCAGTTCTGGTTCTCCCATTTGAGAGGCTATTTTCATGATAATATTTCTCGCTTCTTGGGGACTTGTTAGTCCTATTTCTGATATGTGTTTAACGAGATTGTTAAGTGGTATTTCTCCAGCGGCCTTGAGCCAGTTTTCTAAATCCACCTGCATGGCTTGTTGTGTGGTTTCCACTTGACCATACAGGGTATCATTGGCAAATGTCTTGAATTTGGCAAGGGAATACCAGCCGATGATAGCCGGTATAACGAGTGATAAGATCAGTGCCAAAATGATTATTTGCACTTTGACACTGGAGCCCCTTTGATTTTTCATAATACTACCTACCCCCTTTCTAAGTGCGTAAATATCTTCTAAATCATTATAGAATGGGAGCAGTTTTTATGCGAAAAAGGTGGGTAGGTATTCAAAGGCCGGGATTATCCCAGCCTTTGAATACATTCGTTTAAGATAGATGTGAGTGTTTGACTGAGGTTTTCGGCCTTTTCTACATATGTAGGAGATACTTGTTTGCCTTCTTGTAGCATTGAAACAACTTCTTTACCCACATCATGTATAGCCTTATGTGTGCTATGTATTTGGTCCATTTTATCTTCACATCCGGGTATGTTATTGCCTAACATCAGTAGGCTTAAGGCAAACGAGCATCTCGTGCTATCAATCTCCAGTGCAGATGGTGATTTATTACCTGCAATGATGTCTTTTAATGTGGATACCCATTTTTGATGTTTTTTAATGGTTTCTCTTAGTATCTGCTTTATTTCTTCCTTGCCGAGTATTTTGTAGTTGGCAATAGATGACAGTTCAGATTGTGCTGTTTGTATAAGTTCCTGAGAGTTGTTATACGCTGTATTTAGCTCTTTAAGGGCTTCGTGGTAAAGTTCATTAACTTTGCCTAATTCTGTGCTGACTTCTTCCATGCTACCGCTGATGTTTTCAACAGATGCATTCATTTCTTCAATAGATGCATATATTTGTTCTGCTATGCCCGATAGCTCTATTGCCTGTCTGCCGATGTTATCTGCCTCTTGGGCTATGGTTTCTGCCGACTGCTTTGTTTGGGTATTAAGCACGAGGGTTTCTCGGGTTTTCTCCTGCACTTCACTGGTTAGTTCGTTTAGTGTATTAATACTTCCCGTAATATCTCTAAGGTTGTCTGCGATTTGGTTAGCTGACTCACGGGACATCTCTGCCAGCTTTCTAATCTCATCGGCAACAACGGCAAATCCTCTTCCTGCTTCACCGGCCCTTGCTGCCTCAATAGCGGCATTGAGGGCAAGCAGGTTAGTTTGTTCGGCTATATCGGATATGGTTTTTACAATATCTGATATTACTGCAGTTTTCTGCACCAGTTCTTCTGAAGCCTTTTTCAGATTGCTCATAGACCTTAGTGTTGCCTGCATACTTTTTAGAGTCTTATCTGCTATCTCAAGGTTGTTTACAGATATGGAGCCAATGTTTTCTGCTGCATTCCTGAAGGTTTCTGCACTCTGTGCCAGTTTTTCCCCTGTTTCGGATAGGCTGTGCATAGCCGATGCTATTTCTGTGGCAGATGTTGCTGTTTCCGATGCCATATGGTTGATGTTGTCAAGATATGAGGTAATGGTGTTTATATGGTTTACGCTAATTTCAATACTTGAAGCGGTTCGGCTTGAACGGGTAGCAAGGAGTTTTAGTGATGTGCTCAGTGAAAACATAATCTTTCTTGCTGTTTGCAATATCCTGTTAACCAAGAGGGCTATGGTACCTATTTCATCTTGTCTTTTGGTAGAAATTTCTACGGTGAAGTCGTTGTTGCTGGTGATATGTGATACGGTCTGTGCGAGCTCGTCTATAGGTTTTAAAGATATATACAGAGTGGCAAAATTGGCTACAATAACGCCAATTACAGATATGATAATAGTCCATAAAATCTTGGGTGGTGCCGGCCATATGATAGCCAATGCTACTATACCGCCTAATGCAATAACACCAGATGTCCACAGGGTAACCTTTGTCTTTAACGACATTCCTACTCCCTCCAAAATTGAATTTTGAAAATCCCTAAAATATTTTAGCACGTCAAACAATGTAAAAGGCATATATCGGAACTCGTAACGGTGGGAATGGGATGTGTTAAAAATTTGATAGTTGCGGGAGAATTGATGACATGAAGAAAATATGGGTATTTTGGTTCTAAAAGCCTATTTTATATGCGTTAGTTGAGAGGGGGTTAACTATCCTGCTGTGTTAATTTGTATTATAGGAATACTGTTTGTAATGGAGATACAAAAGGAATAATCTTTTTGCTCCACGGCATACGGTATAATGTGAAAAATAAACTTTGGGGGAAGAGAGGAATGACTGCACGGGCCCAAGGCCTTTTATATATGGTCCTTACTGTTGTGTTGTGGGGAGTGTCTTTTGTTGCCACCAAGGTTCTTGTTGGCACTGTGCCCCCATTTACTGCCGGTTTTTTAAGATTTGTCCTTGCTGTGGCCATCTTGTATGCACTTGTGCGTATTCCCATACAGTATCGTGGAAGGGATAAATACTATGCCATGCTTGCCGGTTTCTTTGGTGTTACTATGTACTTTGTCTTTGAGAATACAGGTTTAAAGTTTACAACAGCCACCAATGGTTCCCTTATTGTGTCCTCAACCCCTGTATGGTATCTGGTAGTGCGTGACCTAATACACAGAAAGCCATCTGCACTTATCAGATACATAGGTACCATTATGGCATTTGTCGGTGTGGCTATTATTGTATTCAATGGTAGGTTTGTGCTAAAACTCAATTCATTGGGTGATACGCTCATGTTTGGTGCAGCGTTTGCGTGGATTTTCTATACGGTATTTGTTGAAAAGCTCTCTGGCTATGACGAACTGCCACTAACAAGGGATATCAGTCTGTGGGGACTTATTTTCTTTATACCTTTTACAGCCTACGAACTAATGAGGACACCGGTAGAGTTTTCTAAATGGTTTACCCTGTCTGCGTGGATAGCCCTTATATATCTGGGTGTGTTTTGCTCTGCCCTTGGTTATTTCATGTGGAATAAGGCCATATCTCTTGCCGGTGGCAAGACAGTGACCAATGGGCTCTATTTTATTCCCATTGTCACGGCCATATCGGAGTTTTTCATATTGGGAAATAGTCCCAATATCTATACCGTTGTTGGTGGTATTCTTACGGTACTTGGTACCTATATTGCAGAAAAAGATGTTGGAGGTGGAAAATGATGATTAAGATTATCAGGGAGTTTGACAAGAATGTAGAAGAACTTGAAAAGAAGCTAAAGGAAGAACTTGCTGCCCGTGGATATAAGGCAGTGCTTGAACTAACACCGAGCGATATCGTTAAGGATAAACTGGGGGAAGATATGCCCATTTATCGCATTTTGTATATCTGCAATCCCAAAGATTTTTACAATATGATAAAGGTTGATTACAATATAGGCTCATTTGCCCCATGTCCTGTGCTTATCTATGAAAAAGATGGAAAGGCATACATCTCCCTTAGCGTGTGTGAAGAGGTTGTGGATACATTAAAAGAGCCTTTTGAAAAGGTCAGGGAGGCTATAATGGCAGTATAAAACTTTGTAGGGGGAGGGGTTGAGTATGGAGCTTAAAAAGATAGGTATTCTCGGAGGTTTAAGCCCTGAGTCTACCATTCCTTATTATCAGTATCTTGTTGATCTCAGTGCAAAGCATTTGCCCGAGCTTGTGTATCCAGAGATTGTTATCTACAGTGTCAACTTCGGTGAGGTTGTTTCCAATATGCGTAGTGGCAATGCCGACAAGGTCAGAGAGCTTTTCCAGAAAGTTCTTGACCATTTTAAGGACATGGGTGTAGAGGTGTTTGCCATTGCATGCAACACCATGCATATACACCTACCTTATCTCAACACCTATGACATGGAAGTTGTTCATATTGTTGATGTTGTGGGCGATGAGGCAGAGAAGCACGGTTATAAGAAGCTTATGCTCTTTGGCACAAAGAGACTCCTTGACAGTGGTCTTTACAGGGAGATGCTTGCTAAAAGGGGCATAGAGGTTATATATCCCGAAGAGGAAGATGCCATTGCCATAGATAAGCTGATATTCAGGCTTGGCAACGGTGAGATTAATGATGAGACAAGGGCAGAGGCTGTGAAGTATGTAGAGAAGTATAAAGATACTGCCGATGCCATCATATTGGGATGCACAGAGCTGCCTCTTGTTGTGCCCGAAGGCGAGTATAACACCATTGACACAACACATCTGCATGCCAAAGCTATCTTCCGCAAGTCAACAGGTGTAGATATAAAGTAGTAGCATGTCAGCGAGGCGGGGTATACCCCGCCTCTTTGCATATCTGGGAGGGTTGATGATGAGGTTCAAGCATATCCTGTATGTAGCTGCTGTTCTTGTCTTATCTGCGGTGATATCCTTTGCAATGTGGAGACACGCAGGGGAGAGTCTTGTGTCATATGATGGGGAAGATTATAGTAAAGACATCGCACTTTCTGCTCCAGCCATGATTCAATATGCCCAGAAGTGGGCCCATAGTAGAAACCCCCAGTTTTATCACTACACACTTGACTGTGCCAACTTCACATCGCAGATACTTTATGCCGGCGGTATGCCTATGATAAAAAATCCGCAGAAGGCATGGTATCACTACAGCAGATATGAGATATGCGGGCTGGGTAGTATTACAGGTATAGAACACCGATGCAAACGATGGTATGTATCCCGCTCATGGACCCTTGTTGACGATTTTAGGGAATGGATAGTGAAAAGGGTGAAAATGGCCGATGCCATTTATATCGGTGTGCCTATGGATAGGTGGCATACCCCT
>JAMORD010000066.1 GCA_027063755.1 bacterium
TGGCCATGAAACAGAGGTAGCAGATCTTGGTGAGTATCTTGATGATATGGGATTACTTGGCAAGGAGGCCTTAAGAGATATAGATGTTGTCAGAAATGTTATCCAAAGCTGGGATAGACAAGAAATAGACAGATTGGCACGCAAGATGTGGCAATCTGATATAGCCAGTAAAGCGGATATTGCCGATACCCTTGTATGGCTTTACTCCTTTATAGATGAGAAGAAGGCCGATTTCTATAGAAAGCTGTCGCTTTTATTACGACGCAACCGTTCGGAACATCAGGTAGCCCTGGCAAGGGGCATGGAGGTTATAAAGACAAGTGAACTGTCTACCGAGAATGTTCTTGACATGGAGATTATTAAACTATCCAATACGGCCGATTACTATCCCCGTGAGGTAAGAGAAAAATTTAGAGTTTACAGAATAAGAAAGCCATTTACCGCATTTCACACATATATGTGGAGTGTAAGAAACCTTAAACCTATTGCTCATATACCCGCTGTGGCCTATGGTATGCTTCAAAATGAAAAATTGTCCCATAGGAGGTTGTATCTTGTTACGGTAATTCTGAAGAGTAAATATCTTCATACCAGTAAACATGAAATAGGTGAAAAGATACTTCTTCGCTTGAGAAATGAAATATTGGATATGTTACCCCATATTGAATATGCCCAGAAAGACATTGTTCTTCATGCAGGTATTTCTGCCGGCACAAGTTTTACTGAAAAGTATCCTGATGCCTCTGTTGCAATTATGCGAGACATGATATATAAGGCAAAGGAATGGAATATGCCATCTCTTGAGGCTTCCGCTCTTAACAACATGGCTACCGCTATAATGCGAATGGATGTATCACAGGCTATGATTAGAGGACTTTACGAAGACGCTATGATGGTTATGCTTTCCAGTGGTGGCGGTAGTATGCTCTTACCTATTATCCTCAATAACTATACTATCCATATGATAGGTGGGAGAAAATACGATGTCGTGCAGTGGCTTAACCATATCACGGCAACTCTGTTTCCTCTTAGGAAGTTTTTCTCGGAGGTATTGGAGATATTTCTTCATCTTGTTCGTGGTTATGATGTTAGAGATGAACTCATGCGACTAATAGAGGATTTACAGAATACATCTATTAACAATAAAAGGCGTTTTACCGAATTTCTGTTTTATCAGATGACATATGTTACGCGCAATAAAGATGTTATTAAAATACTTGCAGACTACGTGAAAAAAGGACCTATAGTATTGCTCTATAAGGCTATGACTGGTGAAGAGATAACGGAAAATGATCTATCTCGTGTTAGTGAGATTTTTGCCTATAGATTGATGTTTGAAAAATATGCTTATAGTGGGGACTATGATAATGCCATACTATATGGAGAAAAATTGGCGTCTGCTCATCTTAGATACGGCAACATGCTATTTCATGGCACGGTGAAAGAATGGTTAGGAGATATTTATCTTAGGACGGGAGATTATAATAAAGCCTCTTTGAGTTTTGCCCGTGCTGTTTACATATACGAGATGTTGGGTTATTCTGCCAAGACGCAAAAAGTGCTTGATAAGATGAAAATTCATCATAGAAAATGGGATAGTCCTATAAAGTGGGCTATATTTGGAGTATTAGAAGAATCTCTTCGTAAAGATATCAATCTTGATCTTATAACTTCGTTGTCCAGTGAAGTGGATATTGAGAGTTTGTTTAGAAGTGCTTTATGGCATATGGCTAATTTCTTGCCATTTTGGCAGGCATTTGTTGTTTTGTATACCGATGGAAAAGAAGAGTATGTGTATAGCATGGATATTAGTGGGAAAAGAGATATACCTTTGAATGAATTTCAGTATTGCAAGGCTTCGCTTGGTAAGGTTATAGTGCAAGGTGATTGTATGGAAAGCATATTCCCTGTCTCCTACAATCGTACACTTAAAGTTCATATAGAGAGGGCATTTGGAGGAAAGAAATTTACATCAATGCAAAGATTATTGTTTGAAGAGTTTGTCTCATCGCTTGCCAGTGTTACAGCCAGCGTTCTTGTTAAGGAAAGGGGTATTGTAGATAGCTTGACAGGTGTGTATACAAGGTGGTATATACTGAGACGACTTGATGAGCTTCTGAAGGCCCGCTCTCGCACGGGAGAGCATGTGTCTGTGCTTTTTATAGATGTTGATAATTTTAAGATGATCAATGATATATATGGACATCGTATCGGAGATATGGTTTTGCGTCAGATAGCTACAGCTATTAAGGATAGTGTGAGAACTACTGATATTGTAGGTAGATATGGTGGCGATGAGTTTATTGTTGTAATGCCATCTACAGATATGCAAAGTGCCATGGTTGTAGCCCAGCGTATAATTGATACAGTAACCCGATATCTTGGTAATATCAATGAAGCCACAGGTATCTCTGTTTCTATTGGTATATCGGGCACGGAGCTGCATGGGGAGGTGCCACCACAAGTGCTTGTGGAATTTGCAGATAAAGCCATGTATGCATCCAAAATGGCAGGTAAGGGTAGGGCTACAATGTATAATGGGAGATAGTGAAGATGGAACTGAAGAAACTTATATTCAAGCTAAAGCACCCCAATCCTGGTATAAATATCTATGAGGTCATAATGCCTGATATTCATACAGATTATCTTGTATCATTGTTGAAATTACCCTCTGATACCCCTGTTATCAACCTATCTAAATTTAGTGGCAATATAGAAAGGCGTCTGACAACGACACTGCTTTCTCTTGTGTCAGATGATGTGATATCACGCACAGAAAACATGTTTTTTGGCACAATGAAATATGTACTGGGAAGCATGGCTCCAGATGACACGCGGGTACCTACAGATACTGATTATAAATTTCCCATTCCACCATTTGCAGCATCGGTTATCATGACACTGTTTCAGCAAGATGAGAGTTATCCTCAAAATGTTATTATTAGGGTGCCCCATACCGACCTTGCACTGTCTGTGTATAGGATACTCATTAATATGATAGACTACTACGGAAGTAATCTTAAACCTCTTAATCTTATACTGGTCTTTGACGAAAAAAATTACATGCTTCCTGGAGATCCACTTTATGTTCTTGATGTTTCCACTATGAAGTTTTTGAGATATGCCCCACTAAATATGTATAGGATATCGGAGGGAAAACCTTTGCTTGGATATATATATGCCAAAGCAAGAAAATATCCTGAAGATATGAATAGATTAAACACACCAGACTTTTATCTACTGCTTCTTATGTCTGTGATGTTTGACAAGGAAATGTTTCATGAGATGCTTGAAATTGTATCTGACAATGAAGATATAAACGAACTTAATGAGCTGGCCCAGTTTTTCGGTATCTTAGATGAATATGGGCACAGTCTTAGTTATACATTTACCTCACGAATGCTTGAGAGTATGCCTGAGGATACCTTAGATAAATTTATGAAGTATGCAAGGAGACTATATGACGAGATACCAGAAGAAAAGAAAGGGCAACTGCTTGATGCCATAGGAAATGCCCTGTTTTTTATAGGGGACAAACGGTATCTTGTATATAGAATACTTGCCATGAGGAAGTATAAGCAAGTTGGTGAGTATACGCTTGCTATACACAGGGGAATATTGCTTCTTGTGTCAAGTAAGCGGAAATATAAGCGGATAATGGTTGAACTGGAAAGGCTCGCCAATATGCAAAGATATGTGCCGCCAGAGTTTGAGACAAGAGAGAATAAAGTGTTTTCTGTGGGTAGTCCTATACATATGCTTCATTCTGTGTGGATTAAGAATGCCTATTTTGAAGAGAAAGATATTATTACCACTGGTTTCCGTTCGCGGTGGCGTGATGTGCTCTTGCATATGCCTAAAACACGGGCTATTTATGTACTTGCACTGCTGCTGGCAACTGATGTCTTTACCGGTAGTGTAGAAGAAGAAACTGTTGATATTGCCCGAACACTTGAAAAATTTTTGTTGGAGATAGATTCTATGCCATATATTGCACGAGATCTTGTCGTGTATGGTTATCTTGTTCTTGCTCTATACTATGAGTCGGAAAACTTTAGGGAAAAGTCTATGGCCACATATCAAAAACTCATATCTATTGCCTCGGATAAGGCCGTTCATGTTGTTGAGGGTATAGCCTATAACAATATGGGTGTACTTTTAGGAACGGAGGACTTGCCACTTCGCTCATATGAGCGTTTTTATAGGCTGGGTATTACAGCCATTATCAAAGCAGGTGGTGCATCTGGACTGATGTCAATAGCTATGCTTAATTATCTTAGTATTGTCAATGCATATGAGGCAAAGTCTATTGTAGATAACCTGTTTGACAGTTTTAGGTATTTCATATACCCTAAGACAATAGAACGGAATCGTAATAACTACTATGTGCTCAAGGCAAATTATCTCGTTAAGCATGGTTACATAGAAGAGGCTATCCAGATAGAGAGAAAACATATTAGAGGAAAAGTGCTTTCTGAAAACATACTAAACAGCTATGCCAATCTTCTACTTGACCTTGCCTATAAAACAGAGGACCTTTCCTATCTTGATCATATACCTGAAGCATATAAGCTCCACGAAAAAGATTGGCGTGACAATAGATTTGTATTTATGGCCGTCCGTGCCATGCGTGGAGAAGATGATTTTCTAACAATGCTTGATCAGGAAACAGATTTTGATGACATACAGGTTGCCGTGTTGAAGAAGATATATTACAAGGCAACAGAACAGTATCCTCTTATGCTTGCGGAGCAAAAGAAACTTATTACTTACAGTGTACAGGTAGGAGACACACTTTCTGTTGCCGAAGAGGAGATGGAAATGGGACTTGTTCATCTAAAAATGAAAGATGATAGGGCCGCTTATGAGCATCTAAGAAGAGCTTTAGAGATATACAAAAACATTGGTAGCCAGAAAATGGTAAATATTGTTCAAGATGCCATCTCGCAGGTAGGAGTAGTGAATACGAGATCGTTTATATTTGATGCCATGGTAATGGAGATGTTTGTCTATAACATAGTGAAGATAGCCACACTCACAGCTCCCGATAGATTGTTATCTGATATATTAGATATGCTTATCTCGCTGACACCGGCATATCAAGGTATTGTGGGTATATACAAAGAAGGGCAGTGGCAGGAGTATGCCGCCCGGGATATTACCGGAAATATAGATATTAGACCTGATATCTTTCATATCAACTGGGATATTGTGCCGGAACATGCTTATATATCTAAAGACCATAGTAGCATTACGGTTATTAGCGACTTTAAAGATAAAAAGATTGTTGTTCACTTGGAAGACCCTATGTATAGCGGTGAGTTTGAAGAGAAAGACAAAGTTATTGTGGAACATATTGTCGCCTTGATGCCCTCGTTAATAGAGGATATGGAACTCAAGCGCAGAAGCTTGTTTGATAGTTTGACGGGGCTATATGCCCGTTGGTATCTCATGCGTAGGCTTGAGGACATTATTTCCGAAGCCAGTCGCGATGAGGATAATGTGTCTATTCTCTTTATAGATGTAGACAACTTCAAAAAGATCAACGATACTTATGGCCATGATATGGGAGATGTCATATTGAAGGAAATAGCCACGCGTATAAAAGAGGCTGTGAGAACTACAGATATTGTGGGTAGATATGGTGGAGATGAGATTGTTGTTGTCATGAGGCATGCGGGAACTGACGAAGCTGTTAAAGTTAGTGAGCGCATTAGAAGAGAAATTATGGGTATAAGGAAGAAATATCCAGAGGCCTCTAAAGTATCCCTGTCTATAGGTATTGCCTCATCTGAGATATTTGGTTATGACCATGAAAAGTTGTTAAAGGCTGCCGATCAAGCTATGTACAAGGCGAAGTCACTTGGTAAAAATCGTATTTATATAGCCCATTACTGATCCTTATTTTCCTCCTCTTCCATAATATGTCTTGCCGTATTGATACGATAGACATCTTTAGTTACTTTAACAATCTGAGATGGGTATATGCTTCGTGGTCCGACAATCTCAAATGCAATAAACACAGCCATAGCTGCTGGCAGAATCATATTGGCACCGAACAGTTCGCTAACCATAACCATTGTTGCCAGTGGTGCGTTGGCTGCCGCTCCCGCCACAGCTGCAAATCCCAATGCTGCACCAAATGATACAAATGGTACTCCCAGTAATCTGGCGATGATATTGCCACTTGTGGCTCCAACGAAAAATAGAGGAGTCATGAGACCACCGGAACCACCTACCGATAATGTTAAAGATGTTAATACGATTTTTCCCAGTGGATCAATGAGTGGAATGTACTCTCCATTGAGTGCTGCTGTAATAGTCTCGGTGCCCAGTCCATGCCACCTTTGATGTCCCACAAGAGCTCCCAATAAAGCGATAATGACTCCACCTACAAATGCTTTGATATATGGAGAGACATGCCATCGGGCAAGTGTTTCTTCTGTGAAATCTTTGAAGTCTATGAATAACCTCGCCAATATCCCAAAAGTGATGCCTCCTACGACAACAAGAAGTATAACCTTAGGACCCATTGGGGGAACATTGATATGGGGAAAGTGGATATAAGTAAGATTGTAAAGATGCTTGGCTACATATAGTGCACTATATCCTGATATGAGGCTGGGATATAGCATGTTGTATGGGAAATAGTTCATATACACAACTTCAAGTGCAAACAGTCCTCCGGCTACCGGAGTGCCAAATACCGTGGCAAATGCCCCGCTGATACCTAACATGATAAACCATTTGTTGTCTTCTGAGGGCATTTTAATACCTATAGATTTTAGAAGGGACCTGGTTAAATTACCTAGCAAAGCAGAAAGAGAGGCACCAATATATCCGGCAGGACCAGCTTTTCCTGCAGAACCGCCAAATCCTATCGTGAGAACTGTAGTGATAAAAATAATGATAAATCCTATGTGATTGATTGTTGCATTTCTCTTGTGTATGAGCTTTATCACCTGTTCTATACTGGCACCACGGGCTGAAGGGAAGAACTTTCTTGAGAGAAAAAGAGATAGTGTTAGTGCAAATGGCAGTAGTGCGAGTCTTTCAGGTTTGCCAGACATGGCATCTATTGTTTTATATAAAGTGAGCAAAAAACCACCTACAACTACTCCTGTGATTACACCTACAACAACACCGGCCACTGTCCATTTAATTAGCCAGTCAAATAAATATTTCAGTTGGTGGGTGTATATCTTTGCTCTTTTTATCATCTCATTACATATCTATAAACCTCTAAGTATTTTTCTGCCGAACGGTCCCATGAGAAATCTTGCTCCATAGCCACCTTCATATTATATCCGTAGTTTTCGCTAATAAAGTGCTTGTATGCCCTTAGCATAGCTTTTACCAGCGGTAGTGGGTGTGGTCCCTCAAATAAGAATCCTGTTCCCTCAGCATTCTCTGTGATGTCTATGATTGAGTCTTGGAGCCCTCCTGTACGGGTGGCTATGGGTAGAGCTCCATATCTCATAGCTATCATAGCGGCAAGACCTCCCGGTTCAAATCGTGACGGCATCATGAAGTGTGTTGCAGCTGCGTATATCTGGTGTGCTTTCTTCTCAGAATATTCATTAATAAAGACTACATCACCGGGAAGGCGTGCTACCGCTTTTCTTACCTCTTTTTCTATATCGTCTTCACCTGTTCCCAGTATAACCACCTGAAAACCCAGCTCTACGGCAATGTCGGCCGTTTCAAGAAATATGTCAATGCCTTTTTGGTGGGTTAACCTTGAAACAATACCCAGCAGAGGAGCATTCTCCCTATCTGTTAGTCCAAACTCCCGCCTCAGAGAACGCCTGTTTACGGCCTTACTTTCCAGCGCATCTTCTATGTCGTATGGTGCCCATATATGGGGATCTGTTAAGGGATTCCAATATGTTGTGTCTATGCCGTTGAGTATACCGATAAATGTACCCTCTTCATATCTCTTCTTTAAACATTCATGGAGTGGAGCAGCATACTTGGGAGTTGTCAGTTCTTTGGCGTGGCTGGGTGATACTGTGGTAACAAAGTCGGCAAGCACAATACCACCCTTTAGTATGTTGGCATCGGTACCTATTCTCAGAGCGTTCCATAAATATTCAGGTAAAAAGAAGATGAGTCTTACGGGACTTGCCTGTCCTTGAAATGCTATGTTGTGTATGGTCAGCACCGTCTTTATGTCTATGTTCATATATTTTAGTGCAACGACGGTGAAAGCTGTATGCCAATCGTTCATATGCACAATATCGGCCCCTATATGTTTAGCCAGTGAGGCAACTCCTACACTAAATATTTGAAATAGCTCAAACTCGTCGGGTTCTTTGTATATCTCGTTTCTATTGGTATATGATGGATGGGCTAAAAAGTGATATGTGACACCGTCTTTGTCTTTCCACATATGAACAAAATCTCCGACAGATGAGTGCATATCTTCCTTACCATGAATATCTCCTATCTCTACCTTTCTTGTTAGAGGTATAACAACATCTATATCTACCGATAATTTTTTCAATGCGTAGGGAAGACTTCCCAAAACATCTCCCAAACCACCTACCTTGTAAAATGGAAATGCCTCTGCCCCAGCCATTAGTATTTTCATAAGCATCACCCTTATTTATTGTATACCACTCTCATTATGTTATTATTACTACGGGGAGAGTTAAAGTTGGTTGGTTCATAATGTTAAAAGAGGAAGTTTTGTTAAGTTGAGGGGGGAGCATTATGTCTACCCAGCAAGAGGGCAAAGAGGTAACGATAGGTCCTATATCCATAAAAGTGGATACGGAGGGGACCTATCTGAAAATCAATCAAACAATTAATGATGCCTTACTAACGGCTATTCTGAAAAAAGAAGGATTACCTACTTTGGAACCTAAGGTTTCTGCAACCCTTCGTAAACATCTTGGTGAGTGGATAAAAATTACCGATAGGAAACTTCATAGAGATGCGTTTGTTGAGGTAGTGGAAAGCCCCGACATGTTGAAAGCCCGACTTATCTATCATCCAGCCATAGGAGGGGGAAAGGATCTTACCCCGGAAGAGGTTATGAGTATTCTTATAGAGAGAGAGGGAATAGTTCCAGAATTTATAGATCCTAATGCCGTGAAAAATGCTATATCAAAGCCCGGCAATGCGGTGGTTGTTGCTGAAGGAATACCACCAAAACCCGGATTAGATGCCAAGATTGTTATTGTGCCAATGCAGAAAAATGCTTCCGAAGACGATGAGGCAGCTCATAAGAGATTGGATTGGCATGAGGCATCATCTTCGGTTATCACCGTGAAGGCCGGTGAGCCTGTGGTGGAAAAAGTACCGCCTACGGAGGGAGAGCCAGGAACCGGTGTAAAAGGGGAGGTAATACCACCGACACCTGGTAAGGATATAGATCTGCAAACAGTGCAGGGCAAGGGACTGGAGCTTGAAGAGAACATAAGGCTTGTGGCTACGCGAACAGGTATTTTGAAACAAGAAGATGGCAGGTTTCATATAGATGAGATATTTGTCGTTGAAGGAGATCTTGATTTTGAAGTGGGAAATATTAAAGATGTAAAACATATAGAGATTAGAGGAAATGTACTCCCGGGGTTCTATATCAGGGTTGATGGCATGGTTATTGTTGGGGGAAGTGTGGAAAATGCCACTATTGAGGCCGGCGATAGTGTTTATGTGAGAGGAATTGTTGTGGGTGATAAGGGGGGCTATATTAAGGCTGGGGGCTTTGTATATGCAAAGGAGTTTATATCTGCCAATGTTGATGCAGGAGACACTGTATATACAGACAGTGGTTTTAGGCATAGTAATATTGTAGCCGGTAAGCATATCATTGCTACTAATCCTAAAAGCAGGACATCAGGTGGTTCATTGAAAGCACGGTGTAGTGTGTATCTTGGTATTGTTGGTAATTTACATGGAACGAAGACAGAGATAAGGGCTGGTTATGTGGAAGATTTGAAAGAAAGAATCACTACTATAAATGAAGAAATAGAGGCATTAAAGGGAAAGAAAGAGGGTT
>JAMORD010000067.1 GCA_027063755.1 bacterium
CATGTATTTCCTCATATTTAACACAGAGAAACTGTCTACCAATGTGAGAAAGGCTTTGGCATCTGTGATAGATAGACAGGCTATAGTAGACAGGGTAGCCCATGGATATGGTCATGTGCCAGACCTCATAGATGTGCAGATAGGGGAAGATGAAGCACGGAATATACTGGGGAGTGTGAAGACTCTTCAGATGGTTACATCTCCTAAGTTTGAGACCATAGCTTTGGCCATTAAAGACCAGCTGAAAAAGACCGGTGTAGATGTCACTGTAAAGATGCTTCCCATGGGGGCATCAGACGAGGCTGTGGCCAGAGGTGAGTTTGATATAGCCGTAATAGCCCATGGTGGTCTTGCCTATGGCCCTGCATGGGTCAATATCACATGGCCTTATAAAGGCTATCATTCTCAGAAGTGGCAGGTTGTTTCACAGAAACTGAAATTCTATTCCCCAGATGACATGAAAGGGGAGATAAAAGCAGTACTTTCCGAAGAGGTGCCAGTACTGCCTATATATACACCCGATGTTATGTTATTCCAGAGGAAAGATTTGCCTGTAGAGTTTTTCTTCGCACCAAGAGGCATTGGTGCCGGTATACCTATTCCCGTTAATAAGCTGATATTCATAAGAAAATGAGAAGACTAATATTTTATCTCATCTGGATAGTGGGCATTTTATACCTTATCTGGGTGCTTCCCAGCATCTACTTGTATTCTGAAACAACTTTATTTTCTGGAGAGTATGGGTTTAGCTTGTCGGAAGATACGATTAATATTCTGAAAGATACGCTGGGATATAACAAGTCATTTACCGAAGGTATCAAAGACTTTTTTACATTCCGTTGGGGCCATTCTATTTTGTATGGTGGTGAGGATGTGTATGACATTGTGGTAAACCATATCCTTGCCACCCTTGTTGTCCTCGTGCCTACCTATGTTATTGCGTTTTTAGTTGGTATAGCAGTAGCCCTAATAGATGTGCGTATGGGAAGAAAGGTGCCATTTGTTTCATTGGCATTTCTGCATAGTGTACCTGTTTTCTTGTGGGCTTTTCTCCTTTATGGGCTTCTATCAAGATATTTATCCCCCCTATGGGGAGTAGCTCTGTCGCTATTTATCTCTGAAATGTCGTCTTTTTATCTTGCCATACGCAGTGTGCTTATTACCGAAAATGCATATAGGTATATGCTCTATGCCGAGGCATATGGCATTGGGGGACTTAGACTTTATATGAGAGGGCTGAAACCGTCTCTTCCCCATATCCTTCAGGTGTTTGCCTCAAAGTTTCCTCATGTGCTTGGTGGAGTGCCGTTTGTTGAAATTGTATGGACTTACCCTGGTATTGGCTATCTAACTTTTAGGGCTATTGTGTCAGGAGACCTTGCCCTTATAAGGGGAGCTGTCATGGCAGTGTCAGTTATATCTCTGGTGGCCGTTATGCTATCTCGCACATACAAGGATGTGAGGCACTATGCGTAAATTTGAAAAGGTTATAACAGTTCTTAGCATATTGGTTGTGCTGTTTCCCCTTATATGTCTATGTCCTGTGCGTTCGGGATATGAGGCCTTAATGCCACCGTCTTCTTCCCATATACTAGGTACAGATAAATTAGGGAGAGATATT
>JAMORD010000068.1 GCA_027063755.1 bacterium
TACCAGTGTCTTGCCAGCCAGTGGATGATTGGCATCTATGGTAACGGTGGCACCTTCAATGGCAACAACCTTAACAGGAATAGGCCCCTGTTCGGTATTCATATAAAGGGTCATTCCCACTTGAAGGTTTTTCTTGATATCTTCGGGGAATTTATCTATGGGATACTGGAAGACAAATCTCTCATCTCTCTGCCCATATCCCTCTTCAGGGGTAATGGTAACAGTCTTCTCTTCTCCCACTTTCATACCTAAAACGGCATTGTCAAAACCAGGGATAACCTGTCCTGCCCCCACTGTAAATGTAAAAGGCTCTTTTCCCTCATTAGAGTCAAATACCTCTCCATCTTCAAATTTACCTGTGTAAATAACACTAACTGTATCACCTTTTTCTACCACTTCACTATTCTCCTTTCCTGTTTGGCTATTTGTAGCCGTTGCATTTTCACTACCTTCCTGATTGGAAACAGTAGTTTGTGACTGAGTGCTTGTTTGCGTAGTAGTGGATGTTTGACTACCGGTGGAAGTATTTCCACATGCGGCAAACGAAAACAGCACTGCTACAGCAAGCACCATAACGAAAAACTTTTTCACACTATACACCTCCAACAAATATATAGGTATATTGTATCACTCTATAGAGAAATGTAAACAAGCTATAAAATATCACTCAGACTGCGAAGATTCCTCCGCAGTATTTGAAGAGCCATCGGATACTTCAGACATAGCATGTTTCATATATGCCTTGTAGTAAGTGCGAAGGTCTCCATCGGTGCCACATATATGGCTTACAAGCCAGTCAACAAGTAGATGATGAATTCTAACAACCATTGTATGGGTAGGGCCAAATCTTACATAATCATTGACCAGTTTCTTTACCTGTTTTTCAAACCAGCGATGGGTGTTGTAATGATTGAGATAGCCAGGATACTCTATCTCCTGCATAAGTTTTTCCTCTGTAGCAAAGTGCTTAGCTGCATACCCTAACATAAACTTGATATGGGACTTTATCTTTTCAGCATCAGGCTCTTTATCGGTCAGCTCTTTACATAGTTTATTAATCTCATTAATCAGTGTCTTGTGCTGGGCATCTATTTCAGGATGCCCCATCTCCATATACGGTTCCCACTTGGCACATAGTTTCTCTTCTTTCTTTTCCTCACTCACGACTTATTCTCCTCCAGATACAAGAGTACAAATGCCATAGCATAGTTTACCACCAGCATAACAAATATAAATGCTTTCATATACGCATCCTTTCTACCAAACCAGTCATAGACAACATCATACAAGACATCAAGAACATTGTCATAACCAGACGCACTATAGCCAAACTTCTCCAAGGCATCAAATAGGGCATCTGTAGGACTATCTTTCCCCCTGGCAAGATACATGCTAATGGCCGTTTCCAGTATATCGTCAAGGTTAGACAGCTTACTCATAACAATTTCGGGTAAAACACCAAAGGTCTTCTTAAGATACGAATTAAGGGGTAAATCCAGAGATGTCCATATACTATCATATAGTTTATCCCTCCGCCTTTCGCATCTACCTACATCGGAAAAGTCGGCACATGATATAAGAAAATCTGACAGTATATAGAGTCTATCT
>JAMORD010000069.1 GCA_027063755.1 bacterium
AGTCATATCCACATTAACATAAAAACCTACATCCATAGGTTGCCATCTTGGGGGTTCTATCCCCAACGCCCCCAATATATAGGCATTATTGCCAACCTCTGGGTGAGCATCAAGAGGCAGATGATAAGACAAAAGTGCCACATCATGCTTCATAAGATATGCCATATCATCATAGACTTCATCGGTAAGGGTATAAGGTTTCCCCCACCACAGACCATGATGCACAATAATGACATTGGCATTTTCCTCTCTGGCAACATCTACAAGAGAGCGTTCATAATCGGTGGCCGTAATAACTCCACTAACCTCCCAATCTCTCTTGCCGATATTGATACCATTAAATGTATAATCTTCAAATTCTGATACTTTAAGATATTCGTTTAGATACTGCTCCAACTCTCCTACTGTCACAACTATCACACCCTATCGTATATAGATATATCCAGAAATTCCGGTGGCTCTGCAAGCATATACCTGTAAACAGACTTCAAATAAGACCTAAAGAGTGCATCGTAGTCTCTCTCCTCTTCGGCATGGTGCGGCTCTCCATACCACCAGAACCAATCAGACCCCTCGGCAGCCATAAGGTAGAAATGCGCCTTATCTGTATCACCCCAACCACGCTTGAGCATCCACTCAAAGTCTCTTCTCACCCACGACAGATAATCCCAGGCCATATTCTTCATAGGATCGCCAATCCATGTGTGGAATGTGGCAAATATCCATGAACCACTGTATATTCGGTCTATCTCTTCAGGTCTCATGTCACTTTCTTTCATAAATGCACCGGGGGTAATGGTTTCTATCCAATTTTCTCTACTTAACATGTCAAAAAGCGCCTTTCTAAACTTACGACCATTTTCAGGATAGTGCTCCCAACAGTTTTCACCATCAAGTGCAACGGTAATGATGAAATCACCATCTTCCTTTTCAAGGCGAGAATAAATATTGTATAGTTTCTCCATAAAATCTTTAGCAGCAGCATCGCTGTCCTCCCATCTGGGATATTCAAATCCTATAAGATCTGACAGCGCTCTATCCCTGAAGAACACATAAATAGATCTACCTCCAGATATCAGCTTATATGGCCTATATAACATTTTTGGATGATCCACAACACCAGCAGAATCCCTTCTAAACGGAGGCATATGCATTGTACGGGCTAAAATCTCTTCATCGGTAACAACCCATCTTACACCCTCTTCGGCAAGAATAGACAAAGCACGGGTAGAGACCGATTGTTCAGAAGGCCACATACCATCAGGTGTTCTTCCCCAAATCTCTTTGGTCAGCGCCTGCGCTTTCTGAACATGCCAACGAGCATCTTCAGGATACGAAAACCTAAAGAGTGGCAAACGGGAAAATGGCAGTGTTGTACGGGCTTTGTAGTTATCAATTAGCAAAGGCAGTATGGGGTGGAAGAAAGGAGAATATATAATCTCTATCTTCCCATCTTCCCATAGTTGTTTATGTATAGGCACAACCTTTTTCATAATGTCAAAGATAATATCTATGAGTTTGTCAATATCTTCATCGGTATACCCTTTCCCCTTATCTACAAGAGCCTTTAACTCAGGTATTTCTTCCCATGTATCCGGATCTATC
>JAMORD010000070.1 GCA_027063755.1 bacterium
TAACATATGTACTCATTCTTCTTGAGCCTGATATTAGTACATCTTCTTTGTTTGCGCTGTGGTTTTTATTTATGCTTGTGTTATGGTATGGCCAAAGAGGTTTACATGTTTCTGCTGTTGTTCTTACGGGTATATTTATTTCTGCCTATCACTTGAGAAAAGTTCCTTTAGAAGGTACTATTCCACATCAGTTTGCCCATGCCATAGGACGTCTGCTTGTTTGGAAAAATCCATTTATAGATCCAAATGGTATAAGCTACCATATTGTGAAGAATTACCTCGCAGTGTTTAAGGGGGGCCTGTGGGGGAGTTATCCGGCTAATATAAATTATATTCCTCCTGTTCCATGGTCTGACGCCATTTTACCATTTACTGCTTTGACATTAGGTATGGTATTTGAGATGCTGCTTGTAGGTTTGTGGATTTCATGGGGTATGTTCTTTCTTATATCAGGTTTAAGGATGAAATCGCATCAAGGTTTATTTGTTTCTGGATTTGCACTGTGGTTTTTACTGCAGCTAACTTTTAATATGCTTTCTACTTATGATGTGCTTCCTCCAACTGGTGTATCTATTCCTTTTCTTTCTTGGGGGCGTACAGGTCTTATAATATTTACAATAATGAATAGTATTGCAGCTGTTTTTGTTGCCGATAGTTGGAAATATACCAGTGAGAAAAACAAAGAGGCTAAAGAGGAGGCAGTGCAGTGATACTACTAATAGCAGGAACGGCATCGGGAGGGCACTTTTTCCCTGCATTCAGTTTGGGGCAAGCTTTGCGTTTTAGGGGACAAGAGGTAAGATTAGCTGTATTTGGCGAGAATCAATTTGATATTGCTGATAGCTGGATTATTCATATGGATAACTTAAAATCTTTTTCTCGATTTATATCCGGTTATAAATCCGAAATTGATGTCGTTATATCCTTTGGCAGTCGTCATGTTATATTACCCTCAATAGTGGCTAAAAAGAAGATCGGAACTTTGTGGGTACATGAGCAGAATGTTGTTCCGGGTAGAGCTAATAAAGTGTTGTTCCATTTTGCGGATAAGATATTGTTGACATTTCATCAAAGTGAGCCTTTTATACCGTCCATGTTTTATAAGAAACTTGTAGTAATAGGATATCCTGTGAGAGAGATATATGAAGAATTTTCCGGGGAGGAAATTCGCCACAGATGGAATATTCCTTCTGATGTAAAGGTAGTCGTTTTTTCTGGAGGTAGCAAGGGAGCTGCTGAGATTAATGTTATAGCATCGGCTTTTATTAGACATCTGAAAGATAGAAACATCACAGATGTGTTTGTTATATGGCAAAGGGGCAAAGAGGATATACGAATCTTTGATTCTCAAGGTGTTGCTGTTGGTTTCACTGGAGATCTAATGCACTTGTTTTCTATTGCAGATCTTATTGTTAGTAGGGCTGGAGCTGGAACTCTGGCTGAAATTTTGTCGTTGGGTAAAAGGGCTATAGTTGTGCCCCTTCGTGGTGTTGCTGGTGATCATCAGTATTTTAATGCGATATATAGTGGATTTCCTGTGTATCGTATAGATGACCTAACATTTGATACAATATATGATGCTTTATTCAGTGAGGAAAACTTGG
>JAMORD010000071.1 GCA_027063755.1 bacterium
AGCATTGCTTTCATATGTAGAGAAGAGTAGCAATTTTTATATGGCACGGTGCAGTGTGTTGGGTGTTCATATGGGAGATGGAAAAAAGAGCAGAATAGAGCCTTTGTTCTCTGCCCCTCCTATAGGACTGCCTGTATATAAAGACAGCTCAGGCAAATTGGCAGATATGCTGAGAAAAGACATGTCGGGTAGGGAGATGGAAATACCCGTAAAAATAGGAGAGCTTTACGGCAGTGGTGTGCCTATACATGTAGATGTATCTTATCTTGCACGCAGAGATAGGGCAAGGCACATGGCGGTGCTGGGTACAACAGGTTCAGGTAAGAGTTTCTTTGCCCAAAAGGTACTTGTGCCCGGTATTTTGAAAACTGTGGAGGAGAGAGGTCTATTTAAAGATTGGTTCAAGATAGTTGTTATAGACCCTCATGGCGAGTGGACAGACAAACTCAGGAAAAAAGATGTGGCCGTTAGAGAAGTGAGACCACAAGAGTTTCAAGTGCCACTGTCCTACAGTGAAGAGCAGTGGAGAAAGTTTTTTGGAGCATTTAATGTAAAGTTTGGCGGTAACGATGGGGATGGAAAACACAATAAGAAGGTGTTTTGGGAGATACTGAGAAGTTATAAAGGGAAAACAGAGTATCACTTTTTCCTTAAGGAACTGTCCGATGCTATAAGTCAGTTTAAGGAAAAGCATGGTTCGGGTAGAAATGCCTCTTTGGTAGATATTAATACTGTTATTGCCGAGGAAATCAAACAACTAATTAATGGTGATGCCGATGCTATACAGAGCCATTTCTACTCTCTTGTGGCTGGTGAATATCCTGAATCCGTCATCGTTATTAACCTTTCAGACATCCTTGATAGCACAATGCGAACAGATATAGCAGGCCTTATTATCATGTCATTTTTCAACAAGATGAGGCAGATGAAAGACGATGGCAAAGATGCCTCTACCATACTGATAGTAGAAGAAGCCCACAACTTTGCACCGGAGAAAGGCTATGGTGATATCTCAGCCAGCAAAGACAACATGTCCCTTACTGCCATTTCTAAGGTTGCAGCAGAGGGCAGAAAGTTTGGCCTTGGCATGGTTATTATTACCCAGAGACCGGCCTCTGTAAACAAATATGTCCTGTCTCAAATGGGAACATATGCCATATTTAGACTTGTCAACAAAAACGACCTTGATGCCGTGATGTCTGCTATAGAGTATGCCGGTGCCGATGTCCTCACCAAACTACCATCTTTAAAAACAGGCATGGCACTGCTTAGCGGTTTGGCACTGCCTTTCCCCGTATTTGTTAGTATTAAAGAAGGCGATGAGAAATACAAGGAGGGATAACATGAAAATACTGATAACAGGTGGTGCAGGATTTATAGGCTCACACATAGCCGAGCTTTATATAAATGAGGGCCACGATGTGCTCATAGTAGACGACCTTTCCAATGGTATGAAATCTAATGTGCCCCGTGGTGCAAGGCTTGTTGTGGCTGATATTACCGATGATGCCGTTGTGGAAACCCTTGTAAAAGATTTTAGGCCCGATATTATCAACCATCAAGCAGCCCAAATAGATGTGGTGAAATCTCTTGAAAACCCA
>JAMORD010000072.1 GCA_027063755.1 bacterium
TGCCATAAAATCTGGCAATATATCAAAGGGTATTGACATACTTCGCAAACATCTGTGGAACGACATTAAAGATGGAAAGCTTCTATCATCGGCATATGATGAACTATACCTTGCCAACTTATATACACTTTCAGGCAATCCATATGTGGCCAAGAAACACACATTCTTTTCATCTGCGCTCAGTATTTATATGCAGATAGCCCACGCTAAAGATATGATGAAAAAGGTCGGTATACCCCGATTGCCTTCAAATCCGCCGCATAACAGCATTTTTATTACACTTCTTGACAGACACTCAGGTTATGTCATTGGCAAGATCTCAGAGGCATCTACACTGGAAGAGTTTCTTGAAAACATCCTGAAATACATACCTGTCCCCTCATTCTCATCGTGGGTTCAACTGACCTCTGGAAACAAGAAATACTACAGAGAACATACCCTTATTAAAGACATATTTCCTGGCTTCTACAAAGGACCTCGTGCCATTTACAAGATGATAGAAAATCATGGCATAGGACATTCCCCATCTTACATGTATGTGAAACTGACAGAGGGAGATACAACAATTATGATATATACCCAAAATTTGCTCGTAGACGGTATATTTGAAGAGAAACACCTTATGGCCCTCTCTGTATGGGCAGAAAATATACTCACCAAGGCCAGTAGACTGGCCGAAAGTGGCAAGATACTCATAGATGAAGATACAGGACTGTATTCCTCATGGTATATCAGGCACAGGCTTAGTAAAGAATTTGAACGGGCCAAGCGTGAAAAGGGCCCCTTATCTGTCGTTGTTGTTGGCATTAGCAAAAGTACATATCTCAGCGACATGTGGCAAGAAGATATTATGAAAGCGGTGGGCAACCTCATCTCCACAAATATTAGAGAAATAGACATAGCAGGCCGAATAGGAAAAGAAGAAATCCTCATTATACTGCCAAACACCCCGGGACATGAAGCCGAGCTTGTAGCACGGCGTATTGTAGAAAAGGGCAAAGCCCTTAGAAGCTTAGGTATTTCTCTTTATGCCGGTATAGACAGCATAGACTATCCACCAAGATATAAGCGGTCAGACTCCCTCATATCTGGTGCCACACTTGCCCTGAGAAGGGCTATTAGCACGGGTATTGAAATATCTGCATACAAAGATGGCAATATATAAAACACCGCATAAATTTTGCATATAAAATCCCTTTCTTTTGGTAATATACATAGAGTTATTAGAATCATTACATAATTTTATGGAGTGATGGACATTGCAACCGATAGAATTTGTAGATGACAAAACACCTTCGTTTCACATAGCATATATAGAACAAGTAGGGCTTAACTACGACGATGTAAAACATACATTACCGAAAGAGCATATTCATCTGCCACTGATATGTGAAGATGGCATATATGGCATATCCGCCCTTGTAAAACAACTGTGGCATATGGCACCGCACTCGGTGGCTGACGAAATGGGGGGTTTTCTCGGCAAGGTTATTAAATCACTATATCCCCACGCAGATATAGATGTTGAACCATATCCAGACATAGACGGCCCACTTATATACTACGCTCTTGGCTATCTCATGCAACGGGTAGCAGGGCACCATGGTATAGAGCATCCTATATGGGTGCTATCGGAATTTCCCTTTGACGAAAATAATCATATGGTAAAAATGCTAAAGACTATAAGCAACATGCAAACAGATAGGCCACATCACATCATCGTTATAACAGATAAGAGTTTGGACACAAAGGCCATACACCTTGATATAGGCATTGTGCAACCTCCTATGAAAACAATTCCCAAAGGTAATAGTGGAAAAGTACTCACATACATTGCCATCTTGGGGCTACCGTCATATGGGTATGTGCTGAAAAAGAGCCTAAGACGTATACTCCTACACCATCGCAAATATTATGATGCATATAAAAAGCTGGTAAAGGATGGATACTTAGAAGAAAAAGGTGTATTTGTACGCTTTACAGACAGGCGCATATATAGGTATCTCCTTAAACATGCATCTAACGATGACATACTCCATATCTTATCAATACTGGATAGAAAAACACCGGGAAGCATGTATATCCGTACATATCTATATACACGGCTTGGAGATTATAAAAGAGCCCTTGCATCTATGAAAATATATCTTTCTATGATGAAAAGACAAAGACAATATAGACTGGCCCACACCCATATGGCACCTATCATCAGAACATGGTTTGATAAGCTCAGCAAGACCGATATAGAGATGTTTTTGTATCTGGCCGGGGTAGCAGAACATGTATCAGATCTTGAAACAAAACTCATAGAAAAACTGCTTACAGAATATAAGCCCAGCCCAGTAGCACTATTCTCTTTATCGTGGATATACGATAAATTACCAGAAAATTTAAAAGCAATGATAAAAAAAAGCATAGACAAAGGTCTACAAAGTTATCACCCTATCCGTAGCAGTCTGCTTGCACACGCCATGCTTCTCATCATCTATAAGGAAAAAGATTTCTACACCGATAAAACTCAGCGCTACACCCTCTTTATAAAAACCACAGACTTTGGAGATCCTGAAATAGATGTCAGAGCCTGTATAATTAGGAGTCGTATCAACCTTGTCTTCCATAAAGATAAGGAAGCACTAAAAGACCTTGAAAAAGGCATAGAGATAGCAAAAAGCAACAACATACCATGGCATCTAAGCATACTATATAACAATTTATCGGTGCTTCTGTCAAGAAATAGTATAGACAGTCATTTAGACATTAGCTTACTAACTTACAAAGCATATGAAACTAGTTTTGCCTATTCAATAGACGGTAGCATTATACCCTTTGCCAACTACATATTTCTCTCTACACCACTGGGTAAAAAATACAGCTATATTACAAATGTATGGAAAACATTCAAGCCCATACTGTCTGGCATCATGGAACCTAAAGACCATATAGCTGTTTTATGGGCCCTTGCACACTTGCAACAGCAGTATGGATACTACGAGCAGGTAAAAACTTCTCTGCAAGAAATGGAAAATATTATAAAGACATCGCCCAAGCCGATACCCAATAATTATATCGCCTTATACTACTGGATATCCACTGAACACGCCTTGGAAAATGGAGACTTACAAAAAGCAACAGAATACCTATCAAAATGGCAAGAACTTGTAGGAGATAAATATGATTACTATTTAGAAAATCTAAAAACGCTAAAAGATGCTATTTTCTCTGAAGATAACAAAATTTACACACACAGCCATAAGCATGTGTACTACAGCAGTGTAAGAACGGGAAGATACATTGAGGGCATAAACAAGCTCAAGGAAATAAAAAAAGACCTTTTAAGAGAAGGAAAACTAACGGATACCGCACAGCTTGAGATGTTCTTAGGAGCCCTATATAAAATGGAGGGCAACCTGCCTGCATACCGCACCCACCTTCACAACGCCCTGTCTATATACATGCACATAGAAGCCGCACATGCTAAATACATTGCACAGGTGCTTCGCATTCCACCCAACTACATAGAGACCGATGGTCTGAAAAATCTTGCCGGTATACATATCTCCCAGCTACTCATCACCTCCATATCCACAATTCTTGCTTCATCTACTACTATAGATGACCTTTTAAAAAAGGTACTGGGCTACCTCACCCTACCATCATCCCACATGTGGATTATGTATACCGATGGCAGGAAAAAGCACTTTATGGAGTATTCCATATTTAAAGGCATAGGCCAGCTTATGGAAACATATACCAAAGACCCTGATAAGATTCTAAGAAGCAAGCGAATATACGAAATTAGTCATCTCCCATCGTATATTTACATCAAGAAACGGGGGGAAGGTGGCACCAAGCTCATCATATACGCAGAAAATAAATACATAGAAAAGGCATTCTCCAAAGAACATCTTGCATGGCTTGATATGTGGTCTGATACAGTGCTATCTCTGCTTGAAAACATACGTATCGGTGAAAAGGCTATCAAAGATGCCCTGACCGATGTATACACCCGTTGGTATATCACCCAGATACTGGAGCGTGAGATAGCCCTTGCCAAAAGAGAAAAAACGCCACTATCAGTGCTATTTATTGATATAGACGATTTTAAGCGTATCAACGACACATTAGGCCACTTGGAAGGTGACAGAATACTATCTCTCGTAGCATCAGCTATAAAAAACAACATTAGAATCACAGATTATGTGGGTAGATACGGCGGAGAGGAATTTATTGTGGTATTGCCAGATACCCATGAAGACGAGGCACGACTTGTAGCAAGAAGAATACAAACGGCTATAAGGCAACACAAGGACATACCAACAACAGTATCTATAGGCATTAGCACTTACCATCCACGTCCTCGCACAAAGGTCAGCCTCCACAAACTTATTAGGCAAGCCGATATGGCTATGTATCATGCCAAGAAAATGGGCAAAAATCTCATACTTCATTACGATGAACTAAAGCCCCATTAAACTTCACCTTGATATAATGCTTATGGTGATGTCTGTGGAAGATATAAAGCACATAGCAGTAGCACATATGAAATCAGATCCCGACACGGTGGGCTCTGCCTACGGGTTTAGCATAGCAATGAATATGCCATACTTTGTACCTGACAGAGAAAACCCAGCTGTAGACATGATATTAGATACTTATGCTATAAAAAATCCTATAGATATAGACGCTCCACTTGACAACTTAAAACATATTCACCTTCTTGATTTTCACTCATCGGCATCTCTTCACCCCTTGTTGAAAGATGCCTTTATTGATACCATCATAGACCATCACATAGAAGGAGACCTGCATGCCCCCAACATGGTAATAGACCCAATCGGTGCTACATCAACATTGGTGGCTGAGATATTTCCCTATGATATGCCAGAAGATGTGGCCATTATGATAGGATTTGGCATATGCGATGACACAGCCGGTGGCATACTACATGCCACGGAGAGAGACATAAACACACTAAAAAAGGTGTCGTATATCACAGGTAAAGACACACCGTGGTTCATGGATAAACTAAAGGAAGTATATCTTGAGAACTTTAAGGTAGATGCCGACACCAGAACATATAACATAGGCGGTTACACCATCACCATAGGCCACTTCAGAGTACCGGGAGCCTTATCACAGGAGCGTATTATGAGGGAGGTATCAGAATATCTCTGGAATCTTTCATGCGACTTGTGCCTATATATTGTATCTGACCCCGAAAAGAAAGAAAGCCTTATCGTGGGCAAGGCAGATAATCCCGATCTGCTACCACTACTTGGCAAACTCTCAGGCACACATAAATTACTCTCACGAAAGGTTGATGTCCTTCCCTATATAAAAAGCCAGATAGAGGGTGGTAAAGATGAATAGACAGAGGATATTGGCACTGATTGGGCTTATATTAGGCCTTATTCTTGTCATGTATACCCCTCAGATGAAAGAAACTGTAATGACAGACAACTTTCACATAGAAAACAATGTTTCCTATGAGCTACTGGGCAACGCCCACCTGACTTACGATGGTGTAGGCCACAAGCAGCTAACTGTTATGGGAGGACAGTATGCTATTTCTTCTAACTTCAACCTCTTTGAGATATTTTGCTACGGTGCAGACATGACCATAAAAACTCAGGTGAAACCTGCCTCTATCTTCTCGGTAGGTTGCAATATACACTTTGATAAGCCATCCTATGTAAGGAGCCATGCCCTGCTTGTAGGCAGTAACGTTACAGGAACACTAAATAGGGCATCTACAGGTGCATTCATAGCGTCCTATCCTGATACATTTGTCTACTATAGCCTGTGGCTCTTTAGGCATCCCTATAGCTTTGTCATAGGCACTTTGCTACTTATAGGTAGCCTTCTTGCCCTTATTAAACCCCTTGATATACCGGAAAGGCTACTTCATCTTACTGGCGCTCTCTGGAGCGTGCCTGTGCTACTGGGAGCTCTGAGCTTGATATATGTCGTAGCTACCGTATTTTTTGTTGCACCGGGTCTGCGAGAGGGTAATATGGAAATGGTGTCTATCGGTCTGTATATTCATATCGCCATGGCATGGGCTATGTACCTCCTGGCCCTGTTTGGCACATACTTCATGCTGTCATATCAGAGAGGTTATATGAGGTATTACCCACTGGTGATGGGGGTATTATCCCCTATCATGTACGGCCTACCAACACTTATGCTTCTACTTCTATCCATCATAGGCTTTGTATACGCCCTTGTTATACCCGACCTATGGAGAGCCAAGTATCTGCTAAAAGATTACACCAACACATCAAAGGGAGAAAAATTTGGAAGTAAAGGGAAATAAAGAATAAAGATTAAAATCTTCGCCTCTTCTAATCTTTTATATACATATTGGGGGCTTTAACAACAAGCTCTTTAGCAATATTTCCATACAGTTAGCTGTAATCCTCTATAACACAGGTATGTAGGAATGGATTATCTTAAAGACTATCCTTTTTTTCATATTTTCACCCTCTAAAGAAAAAACTTTTTTGTAGCATTCACCTGTATTCTTTACACTTATCTCTTATAAAAACAGCTCTTTATCTTTTCACTACAATTACTGTTTATAGTAGAAGCAGAAAATAGTAAACCCAATAACCGGGAAAACAGCTTCTATATACCCTTAGATAGCCTTTTATTCAGAATCTACATTCTCCCCTACTACGCCATCTTTTTCAGTAGCCATGTGCCAACAGCTCCCATGCTAAAGAGCAAGAATATATAGAGATACAACGCACCAGCAGACAAAGGGCTTCCTAACATAAAGTATCTCATTACAGCTACTGCATAATAGAGTGGTGAAATATATGCAATATATCTAAGAAAAGAGGGCAAAAAAGATACGGGAAAGTATATGCCCGAGAAAAACATAAACAGCTGAAGCATAGCACTTACTGTAAACAATGCATTGTCCGTCCCAACTATATAAGCAACAATCCCCCCAAAACCTATACCAGACCACAGCAGCAAGAGTGTGATAGGTATAAGCCATATTGAATAATGAAAATGTGCACCATATATAACAATGGAAAGGACCATATAAACTCCGAGATTGATAAGCCCATACACAAGTGGCAAGGACATATAAGAAAACATGGTAATATATGGCTCCACTCCGGCCACCTGAAGTTTATCGGCAATGCGCTCATTTTTCAGAAAATACAGTCCCTTTAGAATGGCAAACACAGAAGAGTTGATAAGGGCAAGTACCAGCATACCACTAAGGTAAAACTCTATAACATCTATATCATACTTGCTAGGTGATACAGGTTGCAATTTTATAGGCAAGACAGTTTTTCCTCCTGTAGCCGTGATAGATCTGTAAAGTCCTACAGCCATTTCTTTATATTCCTCAAGGGCATAAACCTTAGTTGGCGTTAGGGCTATGTCCAAAATACCACCCCTCATGTCGGATATTAGTCTATCTTCACGGCTATATATCTCTATATCCAACACCTGCTTTATCTCTGCTGGCACCTCTACACCATAAACACCAATTTTTACCGGTGTTGTATGAACCTTGCCAAATAGAAATATCATCATAATAGATAAAAGAAGGGGGAAAATTAGGTAGTAAAAGATCTCACCCACATCTCTTAGAGAGTTTTTTATAAAATATGGCACCAATCTATTCAATGCCAAACACCCCTCTACCAGTCACAACCATTAATACCAAGAAACTCAAAGTCCACAACAAGACAACCCACATGTTAAAAGAAATCCCCATAGCCATATTGACAAGATGATAGCCCGGAAGCCAATATGAAAGAGAAGAGGACACAGGTACAGGCATCACCATACCACCAAGAAACATATTGAGAAAATACAGCATGCTCCCCAGTAGCTCGGCTACAGGAGAACCTTTGAAAACGGTGCTGAGTGAAATACCCTGAATACAAAATATAACAAGGGACAAGGCAAACACACTCCATACCCGAAGACCTAAAACACCGGTGGGAGCCCCCATGAGATAGGCAACAAACATAAGTAGAGAAGATGATACCCCAGCCGCAAGAGTAGCTACGACGAACATGGTTATCTGCAACCTTACCGGTGAAACACCGACAAGATAAAACCTCTTAAACAAACCTGTCTTGATGGAACCTGATATAGTTGGAATCATATACATAAAGCCAATCTCTGCAGTAATCATGAGCAGCATTCCTATGAGAAAATGGCTCTTTAAATCGTATATACCTCTTACAATGACAACCTGTGGTTCATCGCCACCCCTCATAGCTCCTTGTATAGCTCTCTTTATCATTAGGGCAGTAATACTACTAACTCCACTAGTCTTCAAATAGGAAATATTCAAAGCGTCATCATCATAATAAACCAGGACAGCAATATCTCCTTTTTTTAGACTACTTTTAGCCTCTTCTATACTGTCAAAGAATGTTATATGAAAACCACTTTCTGCATGCATGTGGCTATTTATCTCCATCTTTACTACAGATTCATATGCCTTAGGCACATAGATACCAATATCCACATCAAAGGAAGATCTACCCATGAAAATGCTGTATATAATGGCAAACAGTAGGGTGGGAAACACCACAATCCAAAATAGCACAGAGCGATTGCGAAGGTTTTCCTTCAAAAACGATAAAAGCATTAGTCCCTTATCCTCCTACCTGTGAGCTTAACAAAAACATCTTCAAGAGTAGGCTTACTCAGGGATAGGTCTCTTATCTCTTCATAGCTCTTCACAATAGATGCTATTTCTCTCTCGGAAAACACCTCATAGGTATCACCGTTTATTTGGAGTATGGTAGGAAGTTCTGCCTGTCTTATAAGCTCATCTACCCTGCCATGTGCTACAATGTGCCCATGGTCTATAATAATAACCCTGTCGGCAAGCCTCTCAGCCTCTTCTATATAATGGGTTGTGAGAAAGACGGCCTTGCCCCTATCCCTCATCTTGAGAATGTAATCATAAAGGGACCTCCTTGACTGAACATCAAGTCCTGTTGTGGGTTCATCTAAAAACACCACATCGGGATCATGCACTGTTGCCACGGCAAGAGACAGTCGCCTCTTCTGACCACCACTAAGGTGACGATATCTTCTGTTTGCAAACTCATCTATAGCAAAGGTTTTTATAGCCTCATCAACATCTCCCTTGCCATACAACGAAGCAAACATATGAAGTATTTCACGAGGTGTAAGATTGGGAAGAAACCTTTCCTCTTGCAAAGTGGCCCCTATACGCTTCAGGTGATTTCGCCTGGGCCTGTTGATTTCCTTGCCAAAGTATATAAGTCTGCCTGCTGTCTTTTTCCTAATACCCAGCAGTATCTCCACCGTCGTCGTTTTACCTGCTCCATTAGGCCCCAGAAATGCAAGCACTTCGCCGGGATA
>JAMORD010000073.1 GCA_027063755.1 bacterium
TATAAGGGCATCTACTACCTCGCCAAGATTATGCGGTGGTATGCTTGTAGACATACCAACAGCAATACCATTTGAGCCGTTAACGAGAAGATTGGGAAGCAATGTTGGTAGCACAACAGGCTCCTTCAATGTACCGTCAAAGTTTGGCATCATATCAACGGTATCTTTATCAATATCTTTCAGCATCTCAAGGGCTATCTTGTGAAGTCTAACCTCTGTATAACGCATAGCAGCAGCACTATCGCCATCCATAGAGCCGAAGTTACCTTGACCATCTATAAGGGGATATCTCATATTGAAATCTTGAGCCATTCTTACAAGAGCGTCGTAAACAGCACTATCACCATGGGGGTGATATTTACCAAGCACTTCACCAACAACACGGGCAGATTTTTTATAAGGTCTATCGGGAAGATTCCCCGTATCATACATGGCATACAAAATACGCCTCTGAACAGGCTTTAAACCATCTCTTACATCGGGAAGTGCCCTTCCCACAATAACAGACATAGCATAATCAAGATATGACTGCTTAAGCTCGTCTGTCAATTTCCTATACCTGATATTATCAAACATACCCACTGTGCATCACCTCAAACTAAATATCAAGATTCTTAACTTCAAGAGCATGTTCTTCTATAAATCTTCTACGGGGTTCCACTTTTTCCCCCATGAGAACACTCATAATTTCATCAGCCTCGGCTGCATCGTCAACGGTTACCTGAAGAAGAATCCTTCTACGAGGATCCATTGTTGTTGCCCAAAGCTGCTCGGCATTCATCTCACCAAGACCCTTGTATCGCTGAATTTCATACTTACTTATTCCCTGATTCTCTAAATCTTTAACAAGGGCATCTAACTCTTCATCGGAATATATATACTGAACCTGCTTATTCTTGCCTCTACCCCATTCAACCTTATATAGAGGGGCAAGGGCTATATATACATGCCCATTCTCTACAAGGGGCTTCATAAAACGATAGAAGAAAGTAAGGAGCAATGTTCTAATATGGGCTCCATCAACATCAGCATCTGTCATGATAATAATCTTGTTGTATCTTAACTTGGAAATATCAAGGTCATCACCAATACCTGTACCAATAGCAGATATGAGATCGCGAATTTCCCGATTGGACAAAATCTTATCCAGTGATGCCTTTTCAACATTGAGAATTTTACCTCTAAGCGGAAGTATAGCCTGATGGGCCCTATCTCTGGCTTGCTTGGCACTACCACCGGCTGAATCCCCCTCAACAATAAACAGCTCTCTGTGTTCTGGATTTTTATCAGAACAATCAGCTAGCTTACCAGGGAGCAGTCCACCGGCTTTTTTGGCTTGCCTCTTTACAAGCTCACGGCTCTTTCTCGCCGCTTCTCTTGCCCTTTTAGCAAGCTCTATACGCTCAAGGACGGCCTTTAACTCTGAGGTACGTGTAGCAAAATATGTATCAACAGCATCGTATGTAATCTTATCTATAACCGATCGGACCCAAGAAGTACCCAGTTTCCCCTTTGTCTGTCCCTCAAACTGAGGCTCAGGCAACTTAACAGATACAACAGCCCTTAGTCCTTCTTTGACATCTTCTGCAGTGTAAGACTGTTTTTCCTTGAGTACCCCTTCACGACGGGCAAGGTCATTTATAGCCCTGACAAGCCCTCTACGGAAACCCGATACATGGGTACCACCATCGGCTGTGCGAATAGAGTTAACAAACGAATATATAGTTTCGCCATCATTTTCTACATATTGAAAGGCCACTTCAACCTCTAAATGGGCTTTGCCATCAGGCGAATCACCTTCACTTTTAAAATAAACACTTTCAGAAAGAATGGGTTTGGCTTGTCCAATAATTTCAAGAAGAAGTTCTTTTATTCCCTCTTCAGAATATAGCTCTTTTCTATCACCGGTAAACTCATCTATAATAATAAACTTCACCTTGGGATTTAGATATGACAATTCTTCCAAACGATCATAGATAATATCATAGTCAAACTTTGTTGTCTCAAAAATCTCAGCATCTGGTTTAAATCTTACACGGGTCCCACGCTTGTCTACACCTTCCTCAACAACAGTAAGTGGTTCTATAACCTTACCTCTCTCAAAACGCATTCTGTAATGTTTTCCGTCACGCCATACATCAACAACAAGCCACTCACTAAGGGCATTAACAACAGTTACACCAACACCATGCAGACCACCTGACACCTTATAGGCTTTGCTATCAAACTTACCACCAGCATGGAGTTTGGTAAAAACAACTTCCAGTGCTGATTTACCGGTCTTAGGATGTATATCAACCGGTATACCTCTACCGTTATCTTCCACAGATACAGAACCATCGGTATGCAGTGTTACGATTATTTCATCGGCATAACCTGCCATTGCCTCGTCAACAGAGTTATCAAGAATTTCCCACACAAGATGGTGAAGACCACGCCAATCTGTGCTCCCAATGTACATAGCCGGCCTTTTTCTTACGCCTTCTATCTGCTCTAAAACAACAATATTATCCGCTTTATACTCTCCCACACGCACTACCTCCTCTCTACCATCTGACTCTTTAGCCAGGTTATAGCCAGTTTTCTGCGTATCTCATCATCAGTTACCATAGAAAACTTTTCACAAGCTTTTCTCACATCTTCTTCAGAAAACTGCCACCGATTATCTTCTGCTTCTGTATTTTCTGTGATATCGTCATCTATCTCTGGTCTAATCACCTTTATAACAATACGGGCAACTGGAAATCCATAGGCTCTTAGTGCTTTAACAAACTCTCTTTCATATCTTTTTATAGCTGATGCTACAGCAGGTGAATATACTCCTATATGCACATCCTCGCTATAAATACCCAGCGGTTCTGACAGAGATGATAAATCAAGTATTTTTCTGTTTTTCTGTATACGCATAATTTCTTTCCAAAGACTCCTAAGCCTTAAATAGGCTCTAACGCTGGGGGCAGCAGAAGAAAACAAATCATCAGCTATATCTTTCATATTCCTCACGGTGTACCACCTGTTGCCGTTGTTGATGTAACTGATGCTGAAGGCGTTGTTTGGATATTTGTTACCGTAGAAGTTATAGACGAAGTAGAGGATTGTTTTGTCGTTACTGTCGTGGTTGTGGCCACTGTTGTTGCCGTTAATGTCACAGTAGCATTACCCTTCTTAGATGTTCTCTTAGACTCTCGCTTAGAACTATGTGCAGATGTTGAAGTTTTCTGCTCCTTAGTACTGGTAGAAGTTGTTGCTGTAGAAGGTGTTTCAGGCTTTTGACAGTGTCCCAGCTGTGCAACTGTTCTATCAGGGTGAATACCTTCTATATACTGAGAGGCAATCTCAGCACCAAACACCCTTATATAAAAATCTTTCAACCATGTATCATCAAACTTAAGAGCAGAGACGGGGACAGTTAAATCTGCTGCATAACAACCCCACACATCATAAACCTTGAGAGTATCAGAGGTTATATGATAATCTTTAACATCATATGCAAGCTTAATCCACTTGTCAGGAGAGGTATCTGAAACAATTTCGTTTCCCCATATCTTCATTAGGTCATCTGCAAGGGACAGTGATAATTTACTCAATACCTGTCTTTTTATTTCAGAAGATGTAAGAAACTTCATCTGCCTTTCAACACGTTCTATATCACTGGTACGGGAGCGCCAGAATACAAGAAATCTTCTTCCATCAAGATGAACATCTCCCGGGCCAAGACATGTACCTCCACGACAGACCCAATCATGACTACGACAACATATACGCCTATCAAGATGAACATCTATTCCCCCTAAAGCATCAATAAAGTCTACAGCCCCTTTAAATGAAAAAATAATATACCTGTCTATACGAACGCCAAAGTTATACTCCAAAGTTTTTATGAGTGAGTCTGCACCATCTTCAGGATCACCGGCCTTAGAATATATAAATGCATGGGCAAGCTTCGTATAAGACTTTAGACGAGGGATATATACAATAGTATCCCTGGGAACAGAAAGTATCGTAATGCTACTGGTATTTGGATTAATAAATAACAGCATGACAGAATCATTATGTCCATATAAAATACCATTACGTGAATCTATACCGGCCACAAGCCACACAGCCGGTTTAGTGAGTTTCCTTACAACAATTATGTGTTTTCCTTTATACCGCGAAAGCTGGTTTACGGGAATTTGGTTCCCGGACACAGGATCAATAAATAACACATCTTGCGATTTGTCAGGATATATCATAAGTTTCTCTTTTGTCTTCAATATGACCGATACCTGCTTGTTGTTATACCATTTGGCATTCCGAGAAGTAATAATATGTCCCGACCCCGACTTTATGGCAATAATATTAGAAGCGTCAGGCGATATAGTACCAGAAGTAGAAACTACGAAAAATTTGTTTTTTTCTACAACAAGTGTCCCTGTCTGCGTAACATACTTATCTACATACACCTCTACATATAGCTCCTTACCCTCACCCTTTACAGTCCCTTCTTCCTTCTTTTCTACGGTGTTATTGCCATTCCAGATATTGGCACTACCAACAGTATAGGCCCAATATCCAATACCGACAACTAAACCTAAAACCAAAAACGACACTATATAAAACATTTTTTTCTTTATACTCACCACTTATCCCTCCTATAGCGTAATGCCTATATATTATATCAGTAGTCATGTATAATTCACTTGGAGCCATGAAAAAAATATATACTATTACGATAATCATCTTAACGATAATTGGTAGTTTAGTAATGCTATCAGTATCCGCCTTGTTGAATCCCCAAGTTGTTGATATAGAAATAGGGAATAATTTCATTAAATTAACACCTATCCCACACAATATGACGATAGTGCGAGAAAATTTCTATAACTTATATAAATTTCAAGATACCACAATAGGTAATTCATCGTCTACTCACTCATCATCCATTACTTTGCTCGTAACATATCCACTAACGCTAATTACTCCGACAGATTATATAGCAACTACCACAGAAAAAAGCCTCATTATCGCCTCACAAGATTTCCTTATAGCTACACCAACGACATCACCCACACCTACCACCCCCACCACTGCTACAACCTCAACAGGTACCAGTACAGGAACTGAAACAGCAACATCATCCAAAACTCATACGGCTACTCCCCACATCACCATTGCCGATATCAACCTCATACCACCACCGGAAAGGAAACATACATTTCTATTTCTATCGGGAGAAGAACTATACGAAATCCTAATGGCATATACCCGATACCACGAAATAAACACACCAACAGAGACGGTTAAATCTATCGCATACAGTACAGCCAAGTGGAGTAAAACTTTTGGCATTGACCCGCTACTCATACTGGCCCAAATAAGATGGGAAAGTAAATTTAAACCTTATGCACGCAGCAAAAGCGATGCTAAAGGCCTTATGCAACTGAAAGATTTTGTATATCAACCCATCGCGAGATTTTTAGGGTTAGATACAAGCACAAACGCCATATACGATATTGACAACAATATTGCCGCTGGCACATATTATATGTACTACAAGATGAGAACTTGGGGCACAGAAACCGGGGCACTTGGTGCCTATCTCTTAGGAGATACCGGCTACCTACAAGCGCTCTGGAATGAAACGGAAGGAAAAGACTCTATAGGCACTACATATAACAAATACATTGCCAAGATTATGAATACTCGTAATGAACTAAGGTCATATATAGGTCTCCCTCCATATGACAGAACTCTTATTGTATACATATCACCAGGACATGGTACCTATGATAATGGCTATTACGATATGGGAGCTATTGTTGGAAAATACTATGAAAGCCGTATTAATCTCGGTATCGCCTTAAAATTGAAAAACATATTGGAAACAAAGGGCATTACAGTATACATTGCCCGAACTAAGGAAAACGATCCAGAAACTCCTTATCTATCTGAAAGGGTACGCATGATTAACCTTATTCACCCCAATGTCGTTATCAGCATCCATGCCAATGCCAATCCTTATTCAAAATCTATACGAGGATACGAAATATACTACCGCAAGGCATACGATAAGTTTCTTGCGAGGTCAATAGACAAATCAATGAATCTCAGCAGTCCTATCCCCAAACATAAAGAGCCTAAATACATGAAGCTCATTATATTATCTGGTTGGCCACCATCTGTTCTCATAGAGACAGGATATATGACAAATAGCCAAGACCTGAGTATACTTCTCAGCGATAATTATCAATGGGCTATAGCACAGTCTATAGCCGAGGGGGTTTTAACCTTTCTTGGAAACAGTAACCGTTAACTTAGATCTATTTATATCTGCTCTTATACATGATCTGGGAAAGGTATCTATTGAATATTATCTGTCAAAAGAACCTTGTAGCAACATTCTTGACTCCCATGCTCATATACTTGTAGACAAATATCCCCATATCAAAGATATTCTCAACATCCCTACACTATGGGATCCCGAAATTACCTATTTAGATATTATGACCAGACATCACGACAGTTATGTCACCGGAGCATTAAGAAAGTTTAAAGAAGCCGATAGAAAAAATCATGCACACAGTCTTTCCTTTCCACCACCTACTGATACACGAAGACATGTAAGGAAATATCTAATACAAATAGACTATTTTGGGAATATAAAGAAATGCAACACTTCAAGTATTCCACAAATGCAAAAAGAACTTATCAAACATCTTCCCACTCTTATATCAGGTAATATCAACGATAAAGTCCGAGTTATACAGACTATTTACAAACCTATACTTTCTCTATGTCCTACAGATAACAGGCCGGGATATAGTATCAGTATTTGGAATCACAGTGTGAGCGTTTATATGCATTTAAAAAGCAGTATCCCCAAACAACACCCCTTAAAGGCTTACTCTCATCCTGAGACACAACTATTCCATCCATATGGAGATATGAAATTATGGATGAAAATGATGCCATACTATAGCACAATACTTGAAGCTAGTGCAGACAGTCTTATAAAAAGACTATCAAATATACGCAGTGGCATAAAAAAGCATATATCCAATCTTAGCCACACCTCAGAAAATCACAGATTGTTTTTTATAGACAGAAACATAAAGATGTTGATAGACATAGCAAATCCCCATAAAGCTCAAGAAATTGAACATATTTTCAGACATAAGATGGGACTAGCCAAGCCCCCATCTATACAAGATATCGCTATAAAACTAATAAAAGCATATTTATCTTTAAGATACAAGTACGGCTACACTCATGAGGGAGCCCTTTTCTACATCTTCTTTATCAGAAAAATATCACTTGCCGATATACTTCAAATTCAACAAGCAAGAAAAAAAGGACCATTAAGTATACTCCTTGGCACTCCCACAAGCAACACGTGTATCTACAAATCTATCGTACACAATCCCCTTCCATGGATATACTCAAGCAGAGACCATGGTATCCCAATAAAAGAACATCTATACATTACAGATAGAGAACACCATATACTCGTTAACTCATCAGAAATCTTCCTCAAAGGGATCGGCCCAAAACGGAACGGACTCGCCGTTCACAGTAAGTATGACACTGGATATACCCTTGGCAGAAATAGTGCTTCTTAAAATAGCCTGGGTTATTTCACGAGAAGGAATATACTTCAGGTCTATGACTGCCATACCATTACCTATCTTTATATTCCTAATGACAGGAAACATTTCTTTCATCTGTTTAGTAAACGACAATCTATCTCCTATACGGGCTAAGAAATCTTCTCCTGTCGTTGGCATAAGCAAAATAGGATCAAGTCTCGTATCAACATACGGAAGTGTATCTTCATCTTCTATGCGAATAGAAGAAACATACGGATAAAGATACATCATATTATAAATGAGCGCATTCCTCACATATGGATCAGCCTCAGCAAATGAACCTTTTTTCAACCTTACCAATAAGACATTATCATTAAATGACACATCTATTACCATATTACCGAAATCTGTATCACCAAGCTGGGAGGCTTTCCTCAGCACGGTCATAAGATATGAATGTACATCTGACTTATTTATGGAGCTATCATATACCCATCTTGCCCTTACACTACTACCACGTACATAAAACACCATATATCCGTCCTTGGCATTACATGGTATAAAATCTTTAATATTCATACCATCGTAGTACAAAACTACCGAAGTCTTGATGTTCTCTTCTATACTATCCAAAGCTTGGCAAATTTGCTGTCTTATACGGAAAGATGTATAAAAGGGAATGCCACTACCAGACAAATACACTTCCCAATCTGATGCATCTTTCTCCACGGAGACAATCCTAAGTTTACTCTTAGTATCATAACCCAATGAAAAACCACCGTGCTCGGCAAACTGCGAATAAACATAAGAAATAGTAAATTCTTCGCCAGCATCGGCTATTTTTTTCTTATCATACGTTATCTGTCCATCTTTGAATACAGGAATGCTGACATCCAAGTAAACTTTTCTTACGGTATCGGCGTTTTTTCCACTTCCACTACCAAACATCCATGGAAACAATACCGTCATTGACTTATATGTTAAAAATAACAACATAGCCACAACTATTAGGGCACCAATAAAAACCGTAAGAAAATATCTCAACCACGACCCCTTACGTTTACGGGATTTATCGCTTACTCTTTCATTTACAATAACTGTTCTATTTGAAGTCGGCTTTTTACGATTTACATCTTTACTTCCCTTTGTTTTTCGCGTTCGTCTCATACCTCTTCAACCCCACTACCACTCTCTTGCGTATTTCACCTTTAAGCTCAAGAACATATTTTCCCTCATGGAAAGGATACCATATATCAGAATACTTTTTAAACTCCGACTTCCAATTAGGACCTTTCCAAAGATATAGCGGCACATATACACTACGATGTATAAGCGACAAAAAATCATCAAGAGGAGCCACAGCCCTTGATGTCACAATACCGTCGGTTATTTTCTCATGCGTAATATC
>JAMORD010000074.1 GCA_027063755.1 bacterium
TACTCCAACTTCCCCCAAGTCTCTCCCAGCGAAAACGGTTGATACCCTCACCTATCAGCCTCAGTGCCATAAGACCATACTCCACCAAAAGGTCTTTTCTACTTACCACTTCGTATGTCCTCCGAACATCTCCTACAAGATAGTTGTTGATCGTAGGCAGATTTTCATATCTCACAAAGTTCACAAAGCCCCATGCCGATATCCCCACCCCAACATAAAAGTCTTGATGCCAATACACAATATTATGTTGGCTCTTGTATCCCGGTAGGGCAAAGTTTGATATCTCGTAATGGTGATATCCCATATCTCTCATAAAGGCATACAGCCATACCATATCCTCATATAAAGTATCTTCCGCCACAGGTTCCCACTTACCACCACGAATGAGAGAATAGGCCATCGTTCCCTCGTGTATATCCATCATATACACAGACATATGGTTAGGTTTCATGTCTACAATCGTCTCAATGTCTTTTCTAAACGGCACAGACACACCATAGGGCAGATAAGTAGGATAAATCATATCCACATTGAAATTCATGCCACTTTCCGCAAGGCACCCTATGGCCCTAAGAGAATCTTTGGCTGTATGTTTTCTGTTCCAAGCAGACAAGAGTTCATCACTGAGCGTTTGCACACCAACAGACACCCGGTTTATACCCATAGATGTGACATGGGAGAGCCAATCACGAGATATGTCTTCAGGATTAGCTTCAATGGTAAATTCCACAGGAGTTCCCCACTTGCGCACCTTTGATGCAATCTTATCAATAAGAGAAAGGGGCAATGCCGATGGGGTCCCACCACCAATATATGCCGTATACAAGGTGGCATCAGGCAATGCCTGATGCCACCAATCTATTTCTTCAAGTAGCCTATCCACATACTGTCTTTCAATATCCTTCTTAAGCAGAGGATATGAGACAAAGTCACAATATGCACATTTGTAGCGACAAAATGGAACATGTATATACAGAGATAGCCTCAATCTTTACCTCCCCCACTATCAACTTTTAGCACCTCAAGAAATGCCTCTTGAGGTATACTAATACGGCCAAACTTCTTCATACGCTTCTTACCCTCTTTTTGTTTCTGGAGGAGTTTCTTCTTTCTACTGACATCTCCACCATAACACTTGGCAAGCACATCTTTTCTCAAAGGTCTAATATTTTCACGGGCAACAATGCGACCCCCAACTTTCGCCTGAAGTGCTATCTCAAACAACTGTCTGGGTATAACCTTTTTCAGTCTCAAGAGCACCTCTCTTGCCCTTCTCGTTGCATAGTCCTTAGGGGCCACAAACGACAAGGCATCAACTGGTTTTCCGTTGACAAGTATTTCCACTTTGACAACATCAGCAGGTCTATAACCAAGGAAATCATAGTCAAAGGAGGCAAAACCACGAGAAACAGATTTTAGCTGGTCAAAGAAATCAAGAATAATCTCAGCATATGGAAGATCAAAGGTTAGGTGCACCCTGTTTTCAGATGGATACTCCATGTGCACCATAACACCTCTACGGTTATGTGCCAGCTGCATTACAGGGCCAACATAGTCGTTGGGCACAATGATCTCTCCTCTAACATATGGCTCTTCTATAAGCTCTATTTCGGCAGGATCAGGAAAATCTGCCGGACTGTGTGCTTCTATAACCTCTCCATTTTTCTTGGTAATACGATAAATAACATTAGGTGTTGTAATAACAAGCTCAAGGTCAAATTCTCTCTCAAGTCTCTCCCTAACAATCTCCATATGAAGAAGTCCCAAGAAACCACACCTAAAGCCAGGCCCAAGTGCCGGTGAGTTTTCTGGTTGGAAAAATAGAGCAGCATCATTCAGTGCCAGTTTCTGGAGGGCATCTCTAAGTTTTTCAAAATCCTCACTCTCCACAGGATACAAACCGGCAAACACCATCGGTTTAACTTTTCTAAACCCCGGAATAGGCTCGCTGGCAGGATTCTGGGCCGATGTTACCGTATCACCAACCTGGGCATCACGAATATTTTTAATTGTTGCTGCAATCCATCCAACCTCACCGGGGCCAAGTTCATCTGTCTGAACCATTTCAGGCCTAAAGATACCTAGCTCATTAACTTCATATTCACTGCCTGTTGCCATGAGCTTTATCTTCATTCCCTTGCGTATAACCCCGTCAAAGACACGGACATAGATAATGACACCACGGTAATTATCGTATTTACTATCAAATATGAGAGCCCTCAGAGGTTTTTCTGGCTCACCGCTGGGAGCAGGTATTCTCTCCTTTATAGCCTCTATCAGTTCATCTACTCCCCATCCCATCTTAGCAGAGACTAATATAGCATCTGATGTATCTATACCGATAAGGTCTTCTATCTCCTGTTTAACCCTATCGGGGTCAGCTGCTGGAAGGTCTATCTTATTAATAACGGGTATAATCTCCAAATCATTTTCTATTGCCTTATACGCATGGGCCAGCGTCTGAGCTTCTACACCCTGGGTGGCATCTACAACAAGAAGAGCCCCCTCACATGAGGCAAGGGCACGGGACACCTCATAAGAAAAATCCACATGGCCAGGGGTATCAATGATATTAAAACGGAAACCATCTATATCAAGCGATACAGGATGAGACTTAATGGTTATTCCCCTTTCCCTCTCAAGATCCATTTGGTCAAGATATTGCTCTATATTTTGGGCTTTCCTATTGCCAGCCCTTTCCAAAAATCTATCTGCCAGCGTAGATTTTCCATGGTCTATATGGGCGATTATAGAAAATGTCCTTATTTTATCCATCGGAAACATGTTTTATCACCTCTCGCCATATACTTCTACTTATATCTCGCTTTGTACCATATGGTATATGCCTCTTTGCACCATCTTTAAATATAACATAGACCTCGTTATAATCACTACCAAAGCCTATTTCTTTTCTTGAAACATCATTGTAAACAATAGCATCTATGCCTTTATCATTCATCTTCTTTACAGCCCGCTCAACACCGGCCGTAGCCTCGGCAGAAAATCCAACAACATATACATCAGGATACTGGGCCTTTACTGTCTTTACAACATCGGGAGCAGGAGAAAGACGTATAACCATATCACCTTGACGTCTATTGAGTTTTCCTTCATGATGTTCGGGAATAAAATCACCCACGGCAGCTGACATGATAAGCATATCGGCATGTTGTAGATGCTCTTTCAACAAATCCATAAGGTCGTAAGCCGTATCAAAGAATTCTACTTTCGCAAAATGTGGTGCATCTACATAGCTACTCTTACCCAGAAGCAATATGACATTCGCCCCTAAAATCCAAGCCTCTCTTGCAAGTTCATACCCCATTTTTCCAGAAGATGGATTTGATATAAACCTTACATCGTCAATAAAATGTCGCGTAGGACCCGCTGTTATCACAACTGTTTTTCCCTTAAGAGGTTTGGACTCCACCATGGCATACTCCACATAATCAATAATCTTATCTACTTCAGGAAAACGGCCCTTTCCTGTATCGCCACATGCAAGATACCCACTATCTGGAGGCACTACAATATGCCCAGAATAAGATTCAGCAGTTTCTAAATTTCTCTGGGTTGAGGGATGCTCATACATGGCCGTATTCATGGCAGGAACAAGTACAACCGATCCCGTAAAGGCAAGATATGTATCAAGAACTATATTATCAGCCATACCTGAAACCATTTTAGCAAGCGTATTAGCAGTGAGAGGTGCCATAACCATTACATCACCCCACTTTGCCGCTTCAACATGAGAAGCCCTTTTCCACTCTGGGTGGTCATCACCACGCATAACGAAGTTTCCACTAAGAGATTCCAATGTTCTAAAACCAATAAATTCCTCTGCTTTAGGTGTCATAAGTACTTGTACAGAGGCACCAAGTTTATGCATAGTACTTGTCAGATATGCCCCTTTATAGGCGGCTATACCACCTGTTATAGCATGCAGTATATGTTTTCCTTCCCACCTTTTATCCACCATTAACGCCCCCTTTTTCATATGATACACTACAGAAAAGGGAGGGATGTTTGTGCCAGGAAGACGAGGATCTGGACGAGGAATGCGATGGGGAGGATACGGTGGATGGTTTCTAAAGCTTCTACTTCTCTTACTCATAAGAAGGGAACCATCTCATGGATATGATCTTGCAGCCAAATTGGCCCCATTCGGATATACAGTGCAAGGCAGGGGCGGCATGGGACCTATTTATCGTGTACTACGAGAACTGGAAATGGAAGGGCTCATTGTATCTTCTTGGGAAACACCAGGACCAATGGGAGGTCCTGCACGAAGAATATATACTATCACTCCTCTCGGCGAACAAACCCTCCGTATGTGGATAGAAGAGCTAAAAAGTCAGAGAGATATGATAGATAACATATTAAAGTTATATGAAGGTGTGTGAGTGGCGGAGGGAGCGGGACTCGAACCCGCATGGCCGGAAGGCCACCCTCGGCTTTCGAGGCCGGGCCCTTAGCCAATTCGGGCATCCCTCCACCGAGTATGTATTATAACACATCACTTGATAAAGCCTGTTCATAGGCTTTTCTGAAATACTCTTCCCCTTTTCTCTTGACAGATAATACAAGTTCCTCATCGGCAACTGCCGTTATAAGAAACATTGATAGGGCCATTACCTTACGGGCTCTTAGTGCTCTCTTATACCCCTTTTCACTTTTGTATAGTTCATAGGTCTCTTTATACACACTAAGCTTCTCTAACCACCATCTATCTTCGGACATGACAGGTAATATGTCATGGCTCTTATAATAAGCAAACAATACCTGAAATAATTCATCAGATGTAGGAATGGGAACAGAAACCTCATCAAGCATTGGTGAAACCGTCTCTTCTCGTAGAACTTCATCATTAGAAATCTGGGGGAAATACCGCCTTATATAGGAAACAGGAGTAATCATTCCTGCAATAGGAACAGTAGAAAAATCAAAGTACTCTTCTACATTCTCTAGCAATGTATCTCTAATCTTTTCTACATCGGCAGAAGATGCATATAGCAACAGATAACTTTTCCTTCTCAAATGCTTGATTTCTTCCAGATGCTCTCTAATAAAGGTCAGTTCTGTATCAATAATACTAGCCAGAGCAGTTAGAGCCTTGGCAAAGTCTTCATCACCTGCTGTCTTTGATGCCAATGCTTTTATAGATTCATATTCTGATATAAGTCTTTTATATAAATCTTCTCCACCATCACCCAGTGCAAACTTAGCACTCTTCCTGATATTGCTTAGTGCTGTTGTCAATAAACCGATATTTTCAGCGATGAGTCCTTCCGATTCATACACCCTTAACATAGAAAGTATGCGAAGTATGTGTGTAATCTCCCTTTTAGTAGGAGGAGTCTTATAAAATGTTGCAATCTCAACCAAAATATCGGAAATGATAAATAAAAATAATCTTCCATATAGAGTTAACTCATACATACCCCGACTACGCTTTAAAAGTAAGTTCTTAATGGCTATATCTATGACCTCATTTACGCCCTCCGAAAAACCATACCGCTTTTCAAATTCGGTAAGAATAAAATGCTCATCAACCAGCAACGAGGATATATTTCCCATCAAAACAATATGAAGTAATCTAACAACATCTATAAAACGAGAACTTCTAATAATCTTCCCCCAGTTGTGTAATTGTTCCCAGCTGTCGCTATACCGTTTTAGTAGATCCGTAAATGTTATGTTATTCAATTTTGATAACCTCCGATGCCATATTGAAAACATTTCTGGTAATGTGATAAATAAGAGCGTCATCTCTATCGGCAACCACCTTAGGGGGCTCAACCATAGTAAATACATGTATCTGTCCGGGTACCTTCTCTAAAAGAAGTCTGAGTAGCTTACCAAAGTTTACTTTATCAAGATTTGTTTGGGCCTCATCTATCATAAGAAAATGTACATCACCTGTTTTAACCATCCATGCAGCAAGATACAAACTAAATGCTACCAAAACCCCCTCACCACCAGACAGACGCATAACATCGTAGTCATTCCATACCCCGTCTCTTGAACGAATAGATACCATAACATCCCCCACTGTCTTGGGGGCTTCTGTATCTATGTGTATCTCTATTTTCCCATCAAAGCCAAATGTTGAAAGGAAGTCAGAGAATATATCGGTTATCTTAACTTGTATCTGCTTAATAGAATCTATGAGATTTTTCTTCATATGCATTAGGTCATTTAGTGCCTCTGCCTGCCATTTTTCTACCTCTTCAAACCGCCTTTTCATATTTTCTACAGTCTTTTTCATCTCTTCATATCTATCTGTAACATCCTCAACCTCTCCCATGCCCTGTAACTTCGCCTCCAAAATGGCAATCTGCCTATCTATAGACAGAACAGACATATCTCCATCATAAGCAGCTGCCTCCTCAAGGAGAGACTTATCATAAACACTGAGTTTGGCAGAAATGGCAAGCATTTTATCTTTCAGCGTCAACATATCTCTCTTCATCTTGGAAACAACACCCTTCAGCTTTGTAATATCCTTTTCCAGATAACGCTTGTCGGTTGTGGCAGAAGACAATCTTGCAACAATATCTTCTACTTTCTTTTTATCGGGTGTATCCCTCTTTATTGTTTCAAGCTGCTGATACAGTCTGTCTCTACGCTTCTTCAACGACAAAAACCTCATATATTTTAATGTCTGCTCGGCAAGTTCTTTATCGTGCTTCAATACTTCAACCTTGCTATCCAAACGGCGAATCTCTTCAATAATTTTAGAGACATCTGGCATAGAGCGAAGTTTATCTTCCAAAGAGCGTATATCTGTCTGCACAAATCTCACACGATCTTGATACCTAACATATGCTTTATGCTGTACCTGAAGCTGCCTATACTCTTTTTCCATTGTCTCAAGTTTGGCTTCAAGCTCATCTGTTTCAATGTGATCTATCTGCTCTGAAGACAATGCAAGCTGAAGTCCACTACCAGGATCCTCCCATATACCCCACCAATCCCACATCTCATCTTCAGCAATGGCAAGTGCTCCCTTAGAACGAACTTCATCTGCCATTTGCCTACTTTCCACTACATACACACGACTCAACAACAAGGCTATAACTTCATCATCGGTTTCAACAAACTCTATTAAAGATGGATAAGGTAAAGAAGGTGTATTTTCTAAGGGAGCAATGTCCTTATCTATAAATAGTGCAAGCACCTTAGAAATAACTGGAGCATATCGTTCATCTTTTACAACAACAGGACTCTGTTTCAGTTTAGCCTGCCACCGCTTATACCGCTCTTTTATATCATCAATACGCCTCTTCAAAGAGGAAATATCCTCTGCAAGTTGTGACATCATGTCTTCGTCAACCGGTTCTGGGGCATCTTGTATTAGTTTTTGTAGTTCTTCTCTCCGCTCATCAAGCAAGCGGGCAATAGATTCCCTTTGTCCTTTGACCGTCTCCTGTTTACCCTTTAACGTATTCTTCTTTCGTAAGAGAGATTTGATCTGTTCTTCTATCTTGGATATTTCTGTTTCAAGTTGTGGAATTGTCAAAGGCATATACTTATCGTCTACTGGTTCTTTAACATCTCCCAATTCTTTTAACTGTCCTTCTACTTTTCCTATATCAGCAAGAACACGGTTCTTTTTGATCTCAAATGTCTCAACAGCTTCGGTTAGTTTCTTATACTCTTTAGAAAGCAACTTTTCCGTCTTCTCTGTCTCTGCAAGGAGAACTTCTTTTTCTTTTAGCTCTTTTACCATTTGCTTATGTTTCCTACACAAACTGCCATATTCAGATGCCAGTTCACGTAGCTGTTGTACAAAAGATGCTGCCCTGACAACTTTCTTTAGCGTTTTTAATTTCTCTATCTCTTCCCTAACAGTCTTATACTCCAAAAAGCGTTCATACTGTGTTTTTATTAGCTCAAAGTTTCTTGAAACATCAATGAGGTCTAATTTTGCTTCTTTGTATATCTCCATAACTCTATCGTAGTCTAACTTTTTCTCTTCCAGCACACCAATGAAATCTCTAATCCCCATAAGATCCATAAGGGCCGTAAAGCGTCTGCGTCTATGTTCCGAAATACCTCTTTTCTTAATGTGTTCTTCAACGGCAGAACGAAACGGTAATGGAATGGATCCCATCTGAATAAAAACCTGATTAGGAGAAGCACCTATGGACGCAAAATACTCACTAAGACGGGTATGTGATATGCGTTTTCCATCTTCACCTATACGATAATGTGCCTTTTTACCAATCTGCTTTTCAAGATGTACATGAAGTACATCACTACGGGGAACAAGCGAAGATGTCACATCAGAAACATCAAATATCCCCTCCACCTCCAAAACTTCTTCTCCCATACGGATATCCCCATCTTCTGGCTCCATACCCACAAGAAACAATAGTGCACGGGCAATAGTCGTTTTACCCGAACCATTCAGACCATAGTAGTAAATTAGCTTTGCGTCTTGATAATCTAGTATTGCCTCCACATAAGAACGCACATTTCTCAACTTAAGTTTCTTCGGTCTCACTATTATCCCTCCCAATTAGACGCCTAACTGATTCTTCACTAGCCCCCTGCCATACATCTCTCATGCTATTAGCTACCTTAGAGGTATCAACAAGTCTTCTTAACAAGGCTGTAGGTCTAACAAAGACAAATCCTGTTTCCTCGTCATATTTTGTATGAATAAGTCCATAATCCTCCAGCTTGGCAATAAACTTTTTTAGAGAAAGATTGTCTTTTACAATTCCTTTCTCTGAAAGCATATGAATTACATCTTCTGCAGAC
>JAMORD010000075.1 GCA_027063755.1 bacterium
GCCATAGCTGTTTCAAGTTGTACTGCTGCGCTTCACCTGGCGATGCTTGCTTTGGGTTTGCATGAGGGTGATGAAGTTATAGTACCGTCTTTGACATTTGTAGCCACTGTTAATGCTGTTCGTTATGTTGGTGCGACTCCGGTATTTGCCGATATAGTGTCGGAAGAAGATCTTACGATAGATTCTGGAGACATAGAAAGAAAAATTACCGATAAGACGAAAGCTATAGTTGTTATGCATTATGCAGGTTTTCCTGTAGACATGAATAGGATTATGGAAATAGCTAACAAATATGGCCTCTATGTAGTGGAGGATGCTGCCCATGCTCCCCTAAGTTATTTAAATGGTAAGCATCTGGGAACATTTGGAGATATTGGTGCATTTAGTTTCTTCTCCAATAAGAATATGACTACAGCTGAAGGTGGCATGGTAGTTACAGACAATGAAGAAATTGCGGAAAAGGTTAGACTTCTTAGATCTCACGGTATGACGACGCTATCGTTTGATAGATATAAAGGGCATGCCTCTTCTTATGATGTAGTAGTGCTGGGGTATAACTATAGACTTGATGATATTAGGGCAGCTCTTGGACTGGTTCAGTTAGAAAAACTTGAAGATGGTGTGAATCGGCGTAGAAAACTTGTTGAAAAATACAGAGAATTGCTTGCAGATGATAAAAGGATAGTGGTACCGTTTGCGGGAAAGGATGCTCTTTCTTCTCATTATATATTTGTAGTTGTTATCAAGGGAATAGATTCTGCCAGGAGAAATCAAATCAGAACACTACTGGCTGATAGATACAAGATTCAAACTAGTGTTCATTATCCACCAGTGCATAAGTTTTCTATATATCGTGAGTTTACTACATCGCTTCCCAAAACAGAAAGAGTTTCAGATTCACTTATTACTCTGCCACTTTATGACAATATGTCTTTTGAGGATGTGGAATATGTAATTTCGTCTCTTAAAAGGGTTTTAGATGAGGTGGTGTAAATGTCCAAGAGGGTTTTTATTATCTCCGCTCATGCCGACGATGAAACATTAGGAATGGGAGGAACAATTTTAAAGCACATTTCTAATGGAGATAAAGTGTATTGGTTGGTTTTAACACTTCCTTGGAGTCCCAAATGGGATAAAGATTTTATAGATAGACGTGTAGCCGATATAGAAAAGGTGGCTAATGCATATCCTTTTGCAGATTATTGGATATGGAATTTTAGAGATAACAGAATGGACGAATATCCAATGGATGAGTATCAGACCAAAATGATAGATCTAATGGAGAATATCAAACCTTCTATTATTTATTTTCCCAATCCGTGGGATATGAATTTTGAACATAGGATGGTTACACAAATAGTAGAATTTTCTACAAAGCCACCGTATTCTCCCTATGTTGAGAAGCTTATAGCTTATGAAATACCATCGGCAACTGAATGGTCCCTCAAGTATTATGGTCAGTTTGCTCCAAATATGTGGGTAGATATAACAGAGTTTATAGATAGAAAACTTGAGATCGTATCTTTGTACTCTACCGAACTAAAGAGCTTCCCTCACTCTCGGTCAAAGGAGTATATCTTGTCTCTTGCAAAGGTGCGTGGTGGAGAGGCATTTATGGAATATGCAGAGGCATTCTGTGTGCTGAGAGAGAGGTGGTAGGTGAATGAAAGATATAGTGATAGTTGGGGCTGGAGAAGGGGAGATAGTCAAACTTATAGATGACATAAATGCAGAAAAGAAAGAATGGAACATAATAGGTTTTTTAGATGCTAATCCTGAGTTGTGGGGAAAGGAATTGTTAGGCTATCCCGTTTTGGGGGGAGATGATTTAGCAGAAAAGTACTCATATGCATATTTTGCTATAAATGTTTCTGCTACTCCAGAAATTAGAAGAAGGGTTTTTCAGAAATATAAAAACTCTAAAATTGCTACTTTGATTCATCCCTCGGTTAATGTAGATTATGTTGAAATTGGTGAGGGAAGTGTTGTGTACCAAGGTGCTGTTCTTGGTGAGAGAGTAAGATTAGGAGTGGGAGTCTTCTTAAACTATTCTGTTACTGTATGTCATGAAAGTGTTATTGGGTCTTATAGTATATTGGCTCCAGGTGTTATTATAGCTGGTAGGGTAAATGTGGGAGAGAATGTGTTTATAGGGCTTGGCGCACATATTCGTGATGGCATAAAATTAGGTAATTATTCTGTCATTGGTATGGGATCAGTTGTAGTTAAAGATGTACCAGATGGGGTAACAGTAGTTGGTAATCCTGCTAAACCCCAATAATGTAGATAGGTTAGGGGGAGAGATTATGTTGAGGGGAAGGGAAGTCGTAGCGTTTGTAGCTAATGATGCTGCTGAATATGCGTTTAAGGAGTTATTGGGTGATGGAGTTATCGATTATGTTATTACTATAACTCCTGAAATGTCACAAAGGGCAAAAGTTTCTAACTATCTTGATGTTTCTAAGTATAATCCTGCGAATGTGTATTATGCAAAAAAATATTCACTAAAATCATCAGAAGATTTAGAATTTTTCTCTTCTAATATCTTTGACATTGGACTTATATTAGGATGGAATCGTTTGATCCCTTCAAAAATTATTAACACTTTTACTCATGGAATTATTGGTTTCCATGGTACTCCTTTTGGTTTACCTAAGGGAAGAGGTCGTTCTCCCGCAATATGGAGCATTGTATTGGGGTATGATACCTATTTTTATCACGCATTTAAAGTACAACCTGGAATTGATGATGGTCCTATATATGTTACAAAGGCTATACGAATTGAATCTTATGATAATATTCGTACTTTTTATCTTAAGTTGTCATATGTGTTAAAAGATATGGCTTTAGAGGCGATGGAAAAACTTATCAGTGGATATCAGGGTTTACCACAAGTGGGAACTCCGATATACTTTCGCAAAAGGGATGAGAAGGATGGATACATTAGGTGGGAGTTGGGAGCATGGAGAGTTTACAATCTTGTCAGGGCTATTACCCATCCCTATCCAGGGGCATGGACATGGTATAAAGGAGAAAAAATTAGGATATGGTGGGGAGTGCCTTTTAAGGAAGCAAAGGGTGCTCCAGGAGAAGTAATAGCTGTGTTTGATGAAGGGTTTTTAGTGGGTTGTGGTGAGGATAGTTTTCTTGTTGTGGAGTATACGGGGAAAAAGCCAGAAGTTGGAGATTATTTGAATGCGAAAGTTTAGATAAAAGATTCTTAGCGTGTATAGAAACTTATGTGTTTGAATGGATATCCAATAGTATTTCCTGCGATATCCTGTATATTCCCCAAAAGTCTACTTTATATGAATTTTCAAATAGTTTCTGCCATAGTGCGGTGTTTTCTATGAAAGCTTTTATATTGTGAGGTTTGATATCGTTTATATGTCCTATAAAAGATGCAATACCTTCATTATCTACAGTCCGGGCATAGGGTATTTGTGTTTGCTTTAGTGCTACTATTGCAGTTGGTATACCTAAAGATATACTTTCAAAACATAAATTTCCGTAGGAACATATAACGGCATCAACTTGCTCTAAAACATCACATATAGAAGGTATATTCTGGTATATTGTAGATTGGTTTTTGAGTTCTTCTATAAAATCCTGCTTATATAATGGGTTTAGAAATACCATTTTTTCTATTTCAGATGGTAGCATTTCTAAGATCTTTCTTACCCAATTATTTTTTCTCCAGCCTCCACTGTATATCAGAACTTTCTTTATCTGAGAAGGGGGAGATGTTCTAATATGGCAATATCTTGTTTCGTTAGATATGGGAAGATATGGCATAACCTTGTTTGAAACAGGTATAAAATATCTGTCAAAGAGATGTTTTTCTTTGATATTTCCTCCGCTAACATAGTAAACTCTATTAGCGATTTGTCTTAGTTTACGGATTGTTTGTGGGTTGATATACTCAAAATTATATGGATCTTCTGTTACATCATATATGGCTCCATCAAACCTTGTCTCTGGGGATAGTTTATCTGTAATATGGAATCCCTTCTTCTCTATTTGTGCCTGTGCTCGCTTATCAAATATGCCGGTCCATGTAATATTGCTAACTTTTTCTTGTAGATATGATGCAAGCTCAAGTTCTCTTTTTATGTGTCCAAAGCCTATATCGCTCGTACCGCCTGTATATATTAAAATCTTGGTTTTATTCATAGGAGCATATACTGAGGGAAAAGGGGTATGTAATCTTGAAAGTTGTTTGGGTATATAACTGTGTTTGTCTAAAAAAGATACGATTTCGTTGTAAGTTGCCTCTGTTCCTAAACCGCTACTGGTGAGTTTCCTGATAGATTCTAGGTCTTCCTTGTAATCTACTGTTAGAAAGTATAGTCTGTTGGGATTAGCTCTTACATAGACAGTTTTATACTTTTCCGGATGTCTTTTTATGTAGGGAGTTACATGTTCCCTATCGCTGTCTCGTGTTGCATTTTTTGATGCATCTTTGAGTGTTTTGTATGATATACCTTCAACACTTGTGCCTGGAAAGTAGCCATAATACCAACCAGTTACAACATAATCGTATTCATTTTCAAGATATTGAATACTGTCTCTAATGGATTCCAGCGTAGTGAAAGGGTTGTCTGCGGTTACCCTTATTACACCATCTAGTTCAAACTGCTCGGCAGCACTGATGTATCTGCCAAGTACATCGTTTAAACTACCTCTATACACTAATGCACCAAAGGATTGGGCAATGTCTTCTACCTTGTTGTCGTCTTCTTGCGTACTTGTGGCTACAATAATAGGTATATTCACTGGTTTTAATCTCTTTATTAAGAAACCCAGCAGTGGGGTTTCGTTGTCATCTATGGGTAAGGAAACTTTGCCGGGGAGCCTGCTTGAGCTCATGCGTGCTTGTATAATAATGCCTATTTTCATAGCAAATCCTCCCATTGTAGAATGTGCTCATGGGGTACATCTACTTTTAGTGTTCTTCCTATGACATGTTTTACTTCATATGGTGGTATGCCGGTGCCAGGTCTCTTTAGAGTAATATCTTCCTCTTTTATGACTTCTCCTGCTTTCATATTTCTGTTTATAACGACACTTCTTCGGGCTACTTTGCCTACTTCTATTTCCTCTTTGCTTAACACTTTCCATGTTTGACCTAATGCAGACCATATCTCATCTGCTGCTTGTCTGAGTATTTTTAATTCGCTAGGGTCCATTGATACTTTTTGATCTGGTCCTGGTAGATTTTTATCAATAGTAAAGTGTTTTTCTATGATTTGTGCTCCCATAGTGATGGCAGCTATAGGTACATGAATACCTATAGTATGATCCGAGTATCCTATAGGAATATGGGGATACATTCTCTTTAAAGTTTCTATGCTCCTCAAATGCACTTTATCTACTGTTGGTGGATAGAGTGATACACAGTACAACAATGCAATAGGAATATTGAAATCAATAAGACTTTCTATGGCTATATCTATCTCCTTTATTGTGGACATACCAACAGAGAGTATAAGAGGTTTCCCTTTTTGAGCTATATACCTAATGAATGGTGGATTGCTAAGATCCATACTTGCAATTTTGTAGCCTTTAACATTTAGTTTTGCTAAAAGATCTACATCTTTTGGGGAGAAAGGAGTGGATAGGAACATTATTCCTTTTTGGTCAGCATGTTCTTTCAGTTCAAACCATTCTTCTTCTGAAAATTCTAATGATTTTAAATCTTCAAACAGGGTGTTTCTATTCCACCCTTTTTTTGATTTGGCAAAATCCTCTACATAAAACTCTTCAACTGTGAATGTCTGAAATTTGACTATATCAGCACCATTTTCTACAGCGGCGTCTATCATTTCTTTAGCCAAAGCAAGGTTTCCATTGTGGTTTATACCTACTTCTGCTATGATAATGGGCTTCTGGTCAATATTGAAGCCTAAAAAGTTCATCTTTATCACCTTCTTTCTGAGATAATATAGTATGTCATACCTATTATAAGGGGTTGATAAGTTGAATGGATGGGGGCTTAGAGATACATGGGAATTTGAATATTCGTGGAGCAATAGACAAACTCAATACCACTGGCAAGAAAATCCTCCTTGTTGTAGATGATGAAAACCGGCTTATCGGTACTATTACAGATGGTGATATAAGGAGGGCTATACTCAGGGGAATATCGCTTGATGATACGGTAGACAAGGTTATGAATACATCTCCTAAGGTGCTTAAGTATCCGTGGAACAAAAAGGATGCCTTGCGTTTGTTTAGAAAGCATGGTATATCCCGTATTCCTGTTGTTGATGATGAAGGAAGGGTTATAGACTTGTTGTTTTTAGAGGACTTTGTTGATGGGGAAGAGTCTAAAGAGAAGATAGATATTCCTGTTGTGATTATGGCCGGTGGCAAGGGAACAAGGCTTGATCCATTTACCAAGATTTTGCCCAAGCCTCTTATTCCTGTTGGAGATAAACCTATCTTGCAGATTATTATGGATAGATTTTACAAGCAGGGTTTTAGTAGGTTTATTCTTACTCTTGGATATAAGGCAGAGATTATAAAGTTGTGGGTAGACGATGCGGATCTTCCTTATGATGTGAAATGGGTAGTAGAAGATAAACCTCTTGGAACTGCTGGTAGCCTAAGGCAGGTTGTAGAAGAGTTTGGTTTGAAGGGAAGTTTTATAGTATCTAATTGTGATATTTTAGTAGATGTTGATTTTACCAAAGCTGTTGAGTTTCACCAGAAACATGAGGCAGATGCCACGATTATTGGTTATCTCTTGCAAAATCGTTTGCCATATGGGGTTATTGAAACAGATGGTCCTTATTTTACCGGTATGAGAGAGAAACCGTATATAGATTCTCTTATAAATACTGGTATTTATGTTGTCAATGCAGAGACTGTTTATAGACATATTGAAAAAGATGAAACGGTAGATATGCCGGAGGTACTTGATAGGATAAGAGAAAATGGGGGAAAGGTGGCAGTTTACCCCCATCATGGAGAGTTCTTTGATGTCGGTCAGTGGGAATTTTACAAAGAAACTTTGCGTAAATTGGGTTACTGATCTAAAACCTTGCCGTCTTCTCCCACTGTATAGCCTCTTTGCCCTGGCGCAAAGAGGCTTTTATTTTTATCTGGGCGTTTATGAGTATAAGTAGCCACAGCTGAGCGTAGGTAAAGTACATGAGCATGGCGGCAAGCACATTAGATACTGAGACCTCTTTTTCTAAGAAGGCACCTGCTATGATTTGGGTTACATATATCCAATATGATTCAAACCAGAGTGTTATCAGTGGTATGCCGGCTCCCACAGAGAAGAAGCCGATAAGGCCCATAACAAACCATACATCTGAGAGCAAGACAAGGGCGATAAATGCATAGTAGATAGACAGTAGTTGCATGGCATTGATAAGGTTTTTCCCTGTTCTGTAGTGTTTGTTCTGCAGTGTTTTATCAATAAGGTATAGGTTTCCCATCATCCACCGTGTGCGTTGTTTCCACCACACTTTTAGTGTTTCCGGTTCTTGTTCCCATGTGGTGCTACGGGGTTCTACAGGTATGAGGTATCCTTTGGCCGTGATATTCAGTGTTATTTCGGCATCTTCGGCAAGGGCGTTATCGTCCCATCCCCCTATTTCGTCAAGCACAGAGCGTCTTATAAGCATGTTGGTGCCGGTAAAAGAGCCCAATTTAAAGAGTTTCCACCTGCCAAGCTGCATGATGAGCTGAAAGAGTAGTATTTCAAGTCCTATCATGCGTGTCAGTAGGTTTTTGTGCATGTTATAAGACCGATAGTAGCCTACAGCACCGGCATGTTTGTCGTCTTCCAGTGTTTTCATGACAAGATACTTGATAGCATCTTTATCTGGTATGTTGTCGGCATCGTATACGACAACCATATCACCATGGGAGATAGATAGGCCGTAGTTAAGCACACGGGCTTTGCCTTTAGGTTTGCCATCGGGCACCGTTATGTGGTGTATGTTATCAAAGGTCTTATCAAAGTAGTCTGCTATTTCTGCTGTTTCATCTGTGCTACCATCGTTGAGAAGGTATATATTTAGTTGGCCGGGATATTCGGTCAGTGCAAGGGCGTTGAGTGTGGAAAAGATAACTTTCCCTTCGTTGTATGCGGGCACAAAGACATCTACAGATGGCCACTGTGTGGGTTCTTGAGGTTTTTTGGTTAAAGTTTCTATCCTATAAAACATACCGGCTATGGCAAGCACAGAGTAATAGAGTAGAAAAACCCAAAAGATAGCAACTATGACGAGAAATATAGTATTGGCGATATTCATTATATTGTCTCCTGAGCTGGTAGAAGTGAGAGGTTTGTTTCAAAATCATGGGTTATAGAGGTTGTTGTTATATTCATGTTCTGAGATATAAAGTGGCCATTTATATGTTTGGCTGACAACACCTTTTTTTTGATTCTGTCTATTACAATCTGAGCATGTTCTGTATCCGTGCCTTGCAGGAGCACAAAGAATGTGTTACCATCTCGCCCAACAATGTCATAGCCCAGTCTAATAGATGATAATATGATGTTTCCTACTTCACGCAATACTTTGTCAGGTACTTTATCTGATAGCCCTTTTATAGTGATTCTTATAAGTGTTCCTGGTTCGTTTCGCCTTGACAATGCCCTTGTGATATAAAACATCTCGTCTTTAAATTCCGACATGGTTA
>JAMORD010000076.1 GCA_027063755.1 bacterium
TTTTTTAGTATTCTAATAAGCTGTGTGTACTTTGCCACACTACCACCTCCTACTCTCTTTACCTATGTTATAATCCTACCGTATAAAACATAAAATCTAGCAGGTAGTGGACCCTTCGGGGATGGGTGAAATTCCCTACCGGCGGTGAAAGCCCGCGAGCCCTACGGGGTTGACACGGTGGAATTCCGTGGCCGACGGTGAAAGTCCGGATGGGAGAAGGGTCAAAGAAGGGTCCCCCTGCATAGGAAGGGGGTTATTTTTATGCACAAAGAAACGCTTTACTTAAAAAAACTCTTATTACTCTCCATTCTCATTGCTATCTCATTTGTTCTTGCCAAATGGCAAATTCCATTTTTCCCACCTTACAGCTTCTTGAAGTTTGACCTATCAGAAGCACCAATGATCATAGCTGTACTTATGTATCCAGAACTCACGATCATCGCAGCACTGGCATACACAGCATTGGCATATATGATTCATGATCCTGTTGGTGCAACATTTAAAGTAGTAGCTGTGTTATCAATGATCCTTCCAATAGGATTAGGAAACTATAAAGCATCTGCACACAAAAAACATGCAAGATTTCATATCGTACTTCTGGTATTGGGCGTAGCTAGTCGTATAGCTATCATGATAGGGGCTAACTACTATCTCATAGAAATGACTCACTTCTGGGGAAATTATTCTATGCCTACTATTTATTATCTTGTCATTATTCCTCTGTTCAACTTAGGTCAAGCAGTACTTAATATTGTTGTAGCATATCTTACAACCTTACAGCTACAAAAAATAATGACAGGAGAGTCTTAAGACTCTCCTGTCTTATCTAAAGAAGAAATTATATCTATAGGTGGCGGGTCTTGCCATGGCTTTACCCTGAGATTTCTACTCTCATCGCAGGTAAGCACACAGTTTTCATATATACGGTCAATATCAAAGGTTGTGTCGTAGAAAGTTGCATGCACTTTAGGATACACCCTATCTTTTACATATATTTTCTTTCCAGACCGTAATGATTTTATCTCTGAAAGAAGATATTCATACTCCTCTTTTAGTTGCTGGTACTGCTGTCTAAGCTGAGACTCCTCTTCCTCTAAAGAAGCAACTTTTTTTATAAGACCTAAATTTCGTGCCTTGGTAAGGTCCTTCTCCACATCCATGAGTTTTTTCTTGAGTTCCACAACCTCAGAAGATAGCGTTTCAAAGTGTTCCCTAACCACAGGGTCAATACCTACTCCTACATATGTATCTGTACCCCTATCGTTACCAAGAAGAGGTGTCACAATATCATCACGGGCCATGACCTCCCCTCCAACAATCTTGCCGCGGGCACGAGATAATATATAAACAGCACCACCTGCTCTTACTGTGCTTTGCATAAGGACATCTTGCACAACAACATGTCCATTGGTTTCTACTTTAGCCGATACGATTTCTTTTGCTATTACATTACCACCAGCCTTAACATATCCACCTGTTTTACATGTAATACGACCTTCCACCTCAACATTCCCTCCAGCTTCAACAACGGCATCGGTTACAGACCCTTGAATGTATACATCTCCATTGGCAATAACCTTAAAACCAGGCAGAACATCACCATAAATACGAACATTTTGCACATTAGTGATATTACCAACCTCATAATTAACATCACCATTGACAACAAAAGTATCTTCCACAACATACTTACCATAGGATTTTCGCAATATACCACTCCTTTTGGCTACAACTCTTAAACCATCAGGGGTAACCTCTGTGCCATCACCAGCGTATGTAATAAGATTAATATCCTTACCAGGCCGAGGAGGAATAGGCTCACCAAAAACATCTTCACCAGGGATACCTGGGGTAGGTGGCACTTTCTCTACAATTACATCACCTTCTGCGACAAAGATATGTGAAGATATAGAATGCCAATCTATGTTTTCTGTAGCAGAAATCTCTATGGGTTTATCGGGATCTATTCTAATAATAACTTCAGCATCTTTGCCCTTTTCAGGCGGTTTTCCCATACCTACAAGCATCTTTTTACGGGGATGGGTAAGAGCCTCTTCAATAAGTGATAAATCATACTTCTTAATCCCTTTGGATTCCAATTCCATCACCACATCTTTTATCGTCATCGGCTTACCATCACCAAGCGGAGGATGATAAACAATATGAACCTCTTGTTTATTAGGAGATACATGAATCTCTATATGACCATCACGATTGACAGGGGGACCAAGAAGTACCCATTGACCTAAATTGCGTATAGCCATACCAATGGCTTCAAGACTACTAATAGGTATTTTTTCTTCTGCAAGCACCCTTCTAACAACAGGCGGTGCTATCTTTTTCTTTAAACGAAGATAAGTTCCCTGTTTGTTGACATACAGCTCTATACCATCTGCAATTTCTACTCCGCGCCATGCACTACCTGCTACTGCACTCACCGGACATCTCCCCTATACTTATTAACAGATTCCAATTTACCATCCATTGTAAGCTGTTTATCTGTTCTCTCATCAACCTTTAATGTGTAAACCACCCTCTTCAACCCCATATCAAACATCTGACGTTTGATATCCAATATAGCCTGAAATATAGCCTCCTCTTCTCCCTCAATGATGGTGCACATTGGCGTAAGTTGATATTTCAAACCATGTTTATCCAGCACATCAAGAACATGGGCAACATATTTACTAACAGATGGAGTATCTGTTCCCAGTGGGGTAACAACTAATGATGCTATGACATGAGACACAAGCATCACCTCCTTTTTATGTTATTATAGAACAAATGGCTATCAATTCTAAGATGCCGAGTATATCGGTAGACAAAGAAGAAAAGTGGACCTACCAATTCTGGAAATATCTTATGGCTGGTTTATGGATTATTGGTTTTACTTTAAGCACAACGATTAATCTTCGTATGTTCCATTCCTACATGGTTTTTGCACTCTATCCCATACTCATTGCAATGTTTTTCCTTGACAGGTATGGCATCATGTTTGTATCAGGTATATCTGTAGCGGTAGCTATGTGGTTTCTTGAAAGCTACTATCTTATGCCATGGTATTTCCTCATATACGGGTTTGCAGCATTCGTGGCATATAATTATGCTCATGTAGACACTAAGTCTACCAATTTTTCTATAGAAATACCACATATTACCCCAAAACCGAAAATCAAAGATGAGAGAAATACGATATATGTGATGTATGCTATGCTCATCGTTGCCATAGGAAGTACACTTGTAGACCTATTTTCCTTTGGGAAAACTATATTTATAACAAGATTTCCTATCCATATTATAGAGGCTGCCATATCGGGAATTGGGGCTATGCTAACAATTATGTTATATGAGTTTATAAAGGAAAAGAGGAGCAAACGCTCCCCTTACAAACCTATCTAAGCAGTATTTCTACTTGCCCAACTTCTCTTGAAGAGCATTCCAGTCATTTTTGAATCTTTCAATTCCCTCATCGGTAAGTGGGTGCTTAAACATCATTTTTAGAACTTTAAATGGCATTGTCACAATATCTACACCAAGTAGTGAAACTTCTTTTACATGTCTAACACTGCGAGTACTGGCAGCAATAATTTCTGTATCAAAGTCGTAGTTCCAGAAGATATTAACAATCTCTTCAACGAGCTTTATGCCATCCCAACCTCTATCGTCAAGTCTCCCCATAAATGGAGACACATAGGTTGCTCCAGCTTTAGCTGCAAGAAGGGCTTGCATAGGGGTAAACACAAGCGTAACATTCGTTTTAATCCCTTCTTTAGACAAGACACTAACAGCCTTGATACCTTCAGGTGTCATAGGTATCTTTACTACAACATTGTCAGATAAAGATGACAGTTCCCTCGCCTCTTTGATCATACCATCGGCATCTTCGCTGATAACCTCAAGGCTCACGGGACGGGGATATACAAGTTTCAATATATCTTTAAAGTGAACATCGGGATCACGACCTTCACGTGCAATAAGTGTGGGATTTGTTGTAACACCATCAAGCACACCCCACTGTAGCGCCGTTTCAATCTCTTTAAGATTGGCTGTATCAAGATAGATTTTCATGGTCAAACCACCCCCTTAAACAGTTTTATTTCTCCATGAGCTCTATCTCCACCTTGCCCTCATAAATCTCCCTGATAGCCTGCTCTACCGGTCTAACATAAGGGGTCTGAGCGGCAAGAAGCTCGGAATTTGACCTTTCAAGGGCAATAGTGTATGCACGAAGTCCCACACCTTTGACCACAGCATATCTTGGTAATTTGGTAATTCTCATAAGGTCATCTATAGATATCTGTCTTTCTACCATTATCGTTCTCCCTCCTTAAATTTGTTAAAATCAAAATCTTCATAGTCTATAACGCCACCGTTTTTCAGCTTGTTAATAAGATAGCGGGCACGGCCACGGGTAACAACCCACTTGCTCATATTAATTATATTCTTTATAGATTGCACTGCTACATCTAAATCTTCATTGAGCACCATAAAATCATAGTCTACTATATAATCAAGTTCCTGCAAACTTCTCAGCACTCTTAGTTTTCTCACCTCTTCATCTTCTGTTCCACGTTTATCAAGTCTATTAGCAAGCTCTTTTATACTCGGTGGAAGGAGAAAGATAAGAACTACATCATCTACACTCCTCTGAACCTGCATGGCACCTTGCATGTCAATCTCCAAGATAACCGTCTTACCCTCAGCTAACCTATCAAACACCTGTTTCTTAGGTGTACCATAATAATGTCCATGGACATAAGCCCATTCAAGGAGCTGATTATTTACTACCATTTCCTCAAATTGCTTATCGTCTATGAAAATATAATCCTTACCCGGTATCTCCCCAGGTCGTGGTCGTCTTGTAGTAACAGACACCGAGATATATAAATCTGGCATCTCTGCAAGCAGTCGCTTCACAACTGTTCCTTTACCTACACCTGAAGGTCCGGAAATAACAATCAAACTACCGCCCATCAGCCTTCCTCCTCATCTTCATCTTCTTCATCCCACTCACCACGGGACACAAGTGTTTCAGGAAGCACAGCAGAAAGTACTACAATGCCTCCATCCATGATAATAACAGCCCTTGTTCGCCTGCCATATGTAGCATCAACAAGCATTCCAGACTCTCGGGCCTGTCTAATAAGTCTACGGATAGGATTAGAATCAGGGTGAACTATGGCAACAATCTTATTAATAGCCACATGAGAACCATAGCCAATGTTAAGAAATTGAACCTCTGCCATCTTACTCACTCCACATTCATTGCATGCTCTTTCATTGCCTCTACTCTACTACGCATATCAACAATGATATCACCAACAGCATGATGTCTAATCTTTTGTGACATTGTATTAATCTCACGCTGCAACTCCTGAAGAAGTATATTTAAATTATAACCTACAGCGGTATCTTTTTCAAACAGTGCCTTTATACGATCTATATGCATACTGGCCCTCTGAATCTCTTCATCAACAAGTAAAGGACTAATGGCCTGGGCTATATCTTTCACAGTAAGACCTTCAAGCGTATAGGCAGAGATAACCTCCTCAACCTTCTTTTGCAACTCATCAAATATAGAAGGCAACATCTCCCTTATTTTATTCATTTCCAATTCTATATTATTTAAATGCTCTCGTAAAACCCCCTCTATATATGTACCTTCCTCTTTTTTGACATCAACAAATTTCTCAAGGGCTTCTTTTGCAACTTTGATAACAAGAGAAGAAAGACTTTCCTTGTCCGCTATATCCCAAAAATTTGATGTGCGGTATACATCATCAAATGAGATAATTCCCTGCAGTGTGGGGTGCATGGCAAGAACCTCTTCAATAGTTTTCATATACGAATGAATCGTGTCCCAGTGTATCTCCAACGCCTCATCGGATGTCCAGCGTATAGACACATACATGTCAACTTTACCACGCTTCACATACTCTCTAACAAGATTTCTTAAATCATATTCCAAAAAGTAGGCAAAGCCAGGCACCCTGACATTGATATCAAGGTGCCTGGAGTTTACACCCTTAACACTAACAGAGACATTGTATACTTCATTCTGGCCGGTAGCTTCGGCAAATCCGGTCATACTTCTCACGGTTTCATTACCACCTTTCCCGCCTTACCCTCAAAGAGTGCTTTAAAACCTTCCTCATATTTTTCTAACGGTATGACATGGGTGATGATCGGAGATAAATCTACAACACCTTTTTCCAGTAGAGCCACAGCCTGATACCAAGTTTCATACATCTTACGCCCGATAATTCCCCTCACGGTAATTCCCTTCATAACAATACCATTGGCAACATCAAGAGATACATCGTCAGATGGAATACCAAGAATTGTTACCTGTCCTTCGGGCACTACAATTTTCAATGCATCTTGCAGAGCAGATGGTGCACCAGACATTTCAAGAACCGTATCTACACCTCTACCTTTTGTCAGCTCCATAACCCTTTCATAGAGGTTTTCTTCGGCCACATTGATGGTGACATCGGCACCCATCTTCTTGGCAAGTTCCAGTCTAAAAGGCTTAATATCGGTAGCAATAACCATAGAAGCACCAAATGCTTTAGCCAGTGCTATGGCCATATTGCCAATAGGACCACTCCCCAAGACGGCAACAGTCTTTGCCCTAATAGGGGACTCCATCACTGTGTGAATAGCATTGCCAAATGGTTCCATAATAGAGGCCATCTCCAGCGGAATACCCTCTGCATGTACGAGATTTTCCTCGGGCAGTACAACATACTCGGCATATGTACCATTGATATCTACACCAAGTATACGGGTATTCTTACACACATGAGCTTTACCCGTACGGCAGAATTCACATATACCACATACGACATGGGTTTCTGCAGTAACAATATCACCGGGCTTGATACGAAATACGCCCTCTCCTACCTCAACAACCTCTCCAACAAACTCATGACCTATGGTTAGTGGTGGTTTTATACGATTTTGAGACCAATGGTCCCATTTGTATATATGAAGGTCTGTTCCACAAATAGATGTACGAAGGACTTTTATGAGAACCCATCCCGGTTTAACCTCTGGTATTTCAACTTCTTCAAGCCATAACCCTGGCTCCGGTCTTGACTTTCTAATAGCCTTCATTGTAGCCATAAAAACACCTCCTCAAAATATATAAAGGGCTCAGGGAAAACCTGAGCCCTTATATTTAAACCTACTTACTTGTTGCAGTTGTAGTAGTGCTATTCAAGATTAGGCCTCCTTAAGAAGATTGTGGAATGCCTCTTCCATGCGATCCATACCAATCTTGATATTCTCCATAGATGTGGCATAAGAAATTCTAATGTAACCCTCTCCACCATCACCAAATGATGTACCGCCAAGCAGGGCTACACCGGCCTGTTCCAGAAGATAAGAGGCAATTTCAGATGCGGGTTTTCCAAATTTCTTGACATTGGGGAAGGCATAGAATGCACCATGGGGCATAAGAGCGTGTACACCAGGCATATTATTAAGGCGCTCAATGATATAATCTCTTCTCCTCTTAAACTCAGCCACCATTTCTTTAGGCTGATCCTGTGGCCCCTCATATGCAGCCTTACCGGCCAGCTGAACAAATGTGGGAGCATGAGAATAAATGTTAACTTGAATCTGTGAAAACACCTTAGCGACAGGTTTGGGGGCAACCGCATAACCAAGACGCCATCCTGTCATAGCATAAATCTTTGAGAATCCTTCCATAAGAATAATGTTCTTGTGAAACTCATCAAACTCGTAGAAAGATGGTGCCTTTTCGCCCTCAAAATAAATACGGTGATACAGCTCATCGGCAAGAATCATAATATCTGTACCATCAACAATCTCAAGAATTCTCTTAATATCATCTCTGGTAAGCACAGAACCTGTTGGATTATGAGGTGTGTTAATAATAATAACCTTGGTCTTAGGAGTAATCATACTCTTCAGCTCATCAATATCCAGTCTAAACTCATTCTCCTCCCTTAAAACGATAGGTTTCGGGACACCACCGGCAAACTGAATAGCAGAAGAGTATATAGGATATCCCGGATCGGGATAGATTACCTCATCACCTGGATTGACAAAGGCAAGCATGGTGTAAAGAATAATAGGCTTTGCACCAACAGTAATAACAATCTGCTCAGGGTCTACTTTGATGTTTCTTGTGGTTGCTACATAATTAGCGAAAGCTGTCCTTACCTCTGGAAGACCTGGTGCGGGACCATAGTGGGTATACCCATTCTCCAGTGCCTCAAATGCTGCCTTTTTAATGTGGGCTGGTGTATCAAAATCTGGCTCACCAATCTCAAAGTGAACCACCTTTTTGCCAGTGGCCTCAATAGCACGAGCCTTGGCAAGAACCTCAAATGCACCTTCTCCCCCCATTCTCTTGGTCAGTTCTGCAAATTTATAATCCACAAGTCATCCCTCCTTGCATAAATACATGCATATTTCATGACATATTTATTGTATCACTTTTTTAAAATGCAGGTATACCTCTATGAGATGCTCTATAGGTGTTGATGCACCGCCAACAATGAGAATATTTCTATGC